>NZ_JAUBRN010000010.1:0-144426 GCF_036701875.1 Microcoleus sp. MON1_C5
ATTTGAAGTTTATAAACCTAGAGAAAGACTGCAACCAGGAGATCAATACCTAACTAAACCTGAAATTGCCGCGAAAATGCTCAAACAATTGCGTGCGATGGGATTTAAATTTAATCTTGTCCTCGCAGATAGTTTATACGGAGAGAGCAGTAAAAATTTTATTCAAATACTAGATGAATTGAATCTAAAATTTATTGTGGCAATTCGCTCTAACCACAAAGTATGGGGAGTTACAGACGGGAAAGTCAAATATTCAGAGTGGCAAAGATTCAAACGTGTCTTCTCAGATTTAAGCTCGGAAGACAGATATATAAGAGAGATTATTTGTGGTGATAATCCGGAAATTAAATATTGGCAAATCACAACTGATAAAGAGGAGCTGCCCAAAAACACTACTTGGTATGTAATGAGTAAATTTCCCAACATTACACCCAGAGAAGTAGGTAATTTTTATGGCTTAAGAACTTGGGTAGAATATGGTTTGAAGCAAAGTAAAAACGAATTAGGATGGGCAGATTTTCGCTTAACTAATTATCCCCAAATAGAAAAATGGTGGGAAATTATTTTTAGCGCTTATTTGATGGTTAGCCTCCACTCTGAACAACTGCTAAAATTACCACCACAATCTGAATCTAATTTTTCATCACATCCTTGGTGGGATAAAGGAAAGGGGTGGAAGAATATTCTTAACAACCTCCGTTTAATACTTCAACCATTTGTACTATTTAACTTTATTAAACCTTGGCTACAAGTTTTTACTGTTCCTAAGTTATCCGAGGGCTTTTTTAAGCTTCAAATGCTTGTCAATAATTTAACTCGTTCAATTTTTCAAAACCTCAATATCCCTTATGGCACGTTTTCCTCTGCGTAGAGTGACAAAAGAGGGTTAAGGGTGCAACAATTTCAAATACAGTCATAGTGAGGCTATCGACCCCGTTACAGGTGGCTCCGTCCCACTTTATCATCCTCGACGGGATAACTGGAGCTAACACTTTACTTGGAGCAGCGATTCGACTCAAATGTTGGGCTTAACACCAACTGGACGCGCTACCATCGATCGGCTGCAACTCAACCGAGAAGGAGTAGTCAATCTTCGAGGAGTCCTGCATTCTATCGCTCTACATCCACCTCACAATGATTCGTAACTTAATTATTTTAAGTTGACTCAGATTCTAAGAAACCGGGTTTTTTACCAAATCTGCGGGCGGCACCGAAATATCTTCCTCAAAAACCCGGTTTCTGAACCCCCAAATTAATTCGACTGAATTTGCGAATTCAAAACCTTAGAAATACGATCGCGCGTTTCCTCCAAATGAGCCCGCGTATAAGCATCCGCATTCCGATCCAAATTCCGAATACTCTTGCTCAAACCCTCCCGCAACTGCCGCAACTCGTACCAAGCCAAACTCCGCGCATCCTCTGGAACATTCGTTTTTCGCAGCACCATTCCGATCAAAATCGCCAAATGTTCCCGCTGCAAAGAACGCCGAAAATTTGAAATTTGCATCTTCTTTTCCGGCTGCAAAACCTCTTGCCAGATATCCTTTTGCACAGTATCCAACACTTCCGGCAACCTCAAAGCAGTTTCCGGGGTCGATTTTAACTCCGCATCCCGCAGCCTCGCCAGCCGCGTCGGAGATAGCAAAACTCGCAACACAAACCGCTGCAAAAAAGTAATTCGATCGCCGATCGGGTAATCTAGAGGAAACACCAAAGCCGGACTTCCCCAGTGATCCCAGCGCGAAGGCGCCAATTTGTTGAGCAATTCCGGCGCAAAACTAAACGCATCCGGGGCAAAAACGTACTTCTCTAATGTTGCTAAAGCTTCTCGCTGCTGAGAAAGTTCGATCGGCACAAACGGCAACTTCGCATTAGTATCTCCAGGGCGAATCCGGTTAAACGACTGTCCCCCCACATACAAAGTAGTATTCATCACCTGCTGAACATAATACCCGAACACCGAATCAAACATCACCCGCAGTTCGTTATAACCGTCTTCCCCAACCGGCATTCGCTTTTCTAAACGCTTCCACATCGCCCTAGCATTATCCAATTGCCATTGCGAATACCTCAGCATATTAGCGCTGAGATCGAAAGTATTCGCAGCCGGATCGAGAATATCAACAGAATCCTCATCCGCCGCGTAAGCTAATTGCTGTTCCGCACCGCGGCTGGCAATTTGTTGCAGCGCTGGCAAGTCGCTGTTCGGGTTTGGGCCGCCAATCACCTTGTAACCGTACTCGATCGCCCAATCGTCATAAGGCCCTACAATCGTTGGAAAATAGTCGCCCTGCACAGTTCCCTGCGGTGCCAAATTAATCGGCACATAATCCATCACCGACGCCACCATACCTTGCGTGCGAGTTACCTGAGTATTGTTCAAATCCTCCGGTTGCAGCATCGTACTCCCGTGAAAATTGTGCCTCAAACCGAGAGTATGACCGACTTCGTGGGTAGTCAAAAATCGGATAAATTCATTCACATAATTGTCAATCGTCCCACTGCTAGGCGCTGCATTTTCCAACAGTGACCTCGACATTGCCCCGATCGCAAACTGTCGGCTCGATTCCAACCCAAAACACATATCCGAACTCGACATCAACCGCGATAAAGGCGAGCGTTTTTGCTCCTGGTATCTTTCTACCAAAGTCGGCAAATCATCAGCAATTCCACCTCGATCATTTTCCCCGCTGCTTTTTCCTAAATCCCCATTTTCTAACAGATTCAAATAGCGAGAATACATCCCGAACTGACAGGGATTAGTATTAGAACCGTTTCGCCCTTGAAAACTCTTAGATACCGAGCGATTTTGTTCCACCAAAGACCGATAGCCTTGTTTGATTTGCCAGACAATATTAGCATCCAACAGAATGTCAGCATCTAAAATTTGCCCCGTCAGCGGGTTAGTGCGAGACGGCCCAATGCCGGCAAACTGAGGATCAAAAGAACTCGACCAGCGAATAGTATTGTAGCGAACGTCAGCCGGGTCCCATTTAGCATTGTCCGGCATTTGTTTGACCTGAATTGCCTCAGTAAAACCTGCCTTTTCAAAAGCTTTGTTCCACTCCAAAACGCCCTCGCGAATTGCGTTTCGGTATTCGGGAGGCACATTATTTTCAATCCAAAACACGATCGGCTGCACCGGAGGCGACATCGGCGCCGTCGGGATTTGCTTTTGCAAATGCCAGCGATTGATATAGCGCACAAAAGGCTCGCGGCCGCTCTTGTCAGAAAAGTCCTTATATGCTGTGAGGAAATAGCCCACTCGCTCATCCGCAAGTCTGGGGCGGTAGCCGTTATTTAGCGGCACTTCCGAGAAACTGTAGTGAATGCGGAGGTTAAAAGCCCGACTGTCAGGAACCGAAGGTAAATAGTTAACCGCACTGTCATCATCGCTAGAAAAACCGTAAATAGAAGCAATTTCTACATTCAGCGGAAACGCTTTAACATCTTTAAAATAAGACTTGTCTTCATCGATCGAGTAAGAAGCGCCCAAAATCATCGGCAAAATCGCTTTTACCCCTGGTAAATCCCGCTTTTCGCTCATCAACAAATCGCCTAAATCGATCAGCAGAGTTTGTCTTTGCGAATGAATGCTTTTGAGCGGCAAAGAATAGAGAATCGACTCGCTAAATCCCCGTTCTACCGAACCTGCTTGCGGGTCGCCCGGACTTGTGCGAAAATTTATATTAGGAATCACAAACTGCACGTTATTTTGGACGCGCCGCAGTTGAAACAAGAAATCGCCGATCGGCATTCCGCTCAAAATGCCCGCTTCCCCCAAACCAGATGCCAATGTCACAAAGCACAGGAACTTTTTGTCGAGTTGTTGCGGTTTAATTTCCAGATATACTTTATCAGTTGCTTGATTGCGGTAAAGAGTAAATAGTCCCTCTAACTTTTGTGCGCCTTGGACAACCTGTTCAAAGGGTGCCAGAGTTTGCTGTTCGCTACTTTGTTCGTTGCTGGGCGGCCCAGAGGATAAAGCTAAAGGTAACCAGAAACCTTTATACAAACTGAAACAGAAAAATGCTAAAGATAAGATAAAAAATATCAAAGGCAGATTTTTTCTCGGAATTTTTATCTGTTGATTTTGGCTATTTTCAGGAAATATCAATCTTTTCATTTTCAGTATTTAGCCGCCGGAAAGAATAGTTTTGAGATAGTCGCGCCGCACTCGCAACGCTGGGAGCATCTAACTTCTAAAATAGCTCAAAACTCAAAATTCAAAACTACTGTTTCGCCGGCCAGGGAATCATGGGATCTTGAGCCAACCGCTTAGAAACTGCAATAGCACCGTAACGGTTGAGGTGGCTGGGGTCGGAAAAAGATTCCCGCGCCTGGGGCCACAATAAACTATTATCTAGGAAAATTAGTCCGCTTTGAGCTGCTAACTCTTGCATATATTGCCGGAATTCTTGTTCGTAACCTGTCCGCACCGGGTCTAAATAATCTTCAGTCAGAGGCATATTCACAAACACGAGATTGATGTTGCGAACCTTGGTAAATTCGATCAAATTTTTGAGTGCTAGAGCTTGTTCGCCTATCAATTTAAAATTTTGATAGTCGGAGTCGTAATAACCAGATACTTTCGGGTGCTTCTGAAAGTAAGTCTCGGGATTGAAGCGGATATCGATCGGCAAAAAGCCATTTGGTTGAAACTCGCTGACGGGTTTACTCGCAGCAGTTGGCTGGGCATTTTCCGTTGTTTGTTCACCCAGGGCTGCAGTTTGGGGGCTGTCAGTTGCAGCAGGGGCTGATGGATTAACGATCGATCGCAAAAACCCTTTGAGTCGATCGCGCTTTTTGTAAATTGCAGAACCCTCAACCAACTTTTTACTCACCAATTGCTGAACGTTAGCTTGAGTTTGCCCCAAATTGTTCACCAATTCAGTGGCAGTCGCCACCGGATTGTTGGCGCTTGCGTTCGATGTTTCGGCTTCTAATTGATTGGTGCGGATCAGAAAACTACCCCGGCTCAATTGCCTGTAACCTTCCGAAGAAGCGATCGCACTAAAAGTCAAATCCGGCCGCCCGCTGTTGAGAGCCCTCGCCCCGTCCGCCAACACCAGCAATTTCGGCAGTTGTTGCGGCGGCAAAATCCGGCGGATGAGCGAATCTACAACCTGGAGAGTAGCTCCATTCACCCCAAAATTGTAAGCCCTCAGCCCCGGGTAGCCCGAAGCTGCCAAAGCTGTTTCCAAAACCGCCGGGTCGATGCCCCGCAGCGCCCTCGAACTACCGACAATTAAAATATCCGGCGGTTTTTTGTGCAGGTGGATGTACTCTTGATAGCGCGCTATCTGCTCGTCAAGCTGCTGGCTCCTCAAAGTTGGGAACACCGCAGGAGCAGAAACATCAGCTACAGGAACGCTAGTATTTCCCGGTTTCGTAAACCCAGAGCCATTGAAAGCCTCTTGCTGGTTCGCGGGCGGCGACGGCTGCAACGGAATTTGAGGCAAATTTACCTCATCAGCAGGGGGAACGGGGTTCGGGGTTTCGTTCGGAAGTCGGGCTGTAACGTCGTCCACAGCCTTGGGAGAGGGATTTTGACAATTTGGGCCGCTGCAAACTTCCGAGGCGCTAGGAGCTTGACTGACAGTCGCAGATTGCAGAAATAGACCGAGGAGCCAATCGGTATTGAAAGTCAGCAGACAGCCGGCGATCGCCCAAATCAAAGCCATGCCGGCCGCGCGATCGGCTCTCACGCCACCGGGCGCAGCAGCATTCGTTGACAAACCATCGTTGGGAACAAACAAACCCGAAGCGACAAGCGGTTGCACCGCAGCTTGAACTAACTGCTCGCCCAGATTGTATCCGGGGAGTCTGATTTTGAAGCGGGGCCGCCAGGAGTTGGGCGTCGGAGCATCGAACACCAAATTGTCGCCCAAACCCGAAAAAGCCCCCTCATCCGCCGGTGCAAACTCCGGCACTGGTTCCTTTTCCAACACAGCCAGTTGCGACGGAGCAGGTGCGGGTGCCGCTGCTGATTCCTCGTCAACAGCCGTTCTGAGGTCGATTGCGTAGCGCCACAGCGGCACTTTCTGGCCCGCGCGGCGTCCGTAGACTCGCACCCCTGACACTCCCGGAATTTGTAACTGCCGCAAGAATTTAGCCACCGGCGGCCCGACCTTCGACTGAGAAGGGCAAGTCAGAGCTTCAGTCATGACGTGGAGCACGTCGGCTTTTTGCAGCACGACCGCCCGAATCCCTCCAGTTTCCAGCTTGCGCCTGAGACTGGGGTTGAGCAACCTGTTCAATAAAAAAGTCAAAGCCAATTGGTCGCCCTCAGCAGCCAGCGTTCTGGTGCTCGCAGCCAAGTCGGGATGGTGGGCAGCAGGCAAGTCCACCCAGTCTATCCACACCGGAGACTCGGGCGCCGCCTGAGAGTCCTTGGCTGGTTCTACGCCGTAGATAGTAGCTGCGCGGATTCCTTGGGGTGCGAAGGAAGCCAACAAAGGGGCGATCGTGTCGGTGGTTTGCTGCTTGTCGGGGTATTCTTGCCGTTTAGTCTTTTGTCCTTTTTTGGCAGTTTTGCTGCAAAACAGGTGGAGGGTTGCTTCTTTGAGGGTGGCCCGCACTTCGACTCTCGATGCTGCCAAGTGTTGGTTTAGCAGTTTGGCGATCGCAGGTACGTCTCCCCACCTGGCCCATTCCTTGAGAATTTTGTCCGGCGAAGTCAAATCCACCCGCAGCACCCAGTCCGGCTTCGCTTCGCCGCTGACTTGGCTGCCGATTAATGCTTCCCCGAAATCCTCTAGTTGCAGTTTCCGCAGCCTGGCTGCGATAGGTTCTGCCAGCAAGGAAGGGTCGGGGCTGTAAGCTGACTCGCACAGCACCAGCAGCCGGCGTTCCTTGGGCTTGATATTTTCCGGCGCCTGAGCCGGCAGGTTTTCCCGGCTGCTTTTGAGTTCTTTTTCGCGAATGCTTACTTTCACCGAAACTCCCATCGGCCCGAGGATTTCGCTGAGATAGCTGGCGATCGCCTCTGGATAGCCCCGGCGCGCCAAAGTTTCCGGCGAAACCGTCAATGTTCCACCGCCATCGCCCTCGCCTGAGTCAGCTTCGGGGGATTGAATCAAAGCCACCGCGCCACGGTTCGCTTTCTGCTGCGGGGGAACGGCGGAACGGAAAACTTCCCGCGTCGCAGCACCCGAAGTGTCGATCGTCACGGCGGAAGTTTCAAAAACTTCTGGGTATTGAATCCGGGAGGCGACGGGCAGACTTTCGGCGTCAAAATCCAGTTCTTCCCGTACTTGCGGCGGGTGGGTCGATGTTTTTACAGCCTCTGGTGTCTGTTTGAGTTTGTGATTTTGATTCTTAAATTGGTCGAAAAATCCGCCTCTTTTAGGGCTGGCTGGCGGTTCGTCGGGGGAACTCGCTGGCGGCGGCACTTCGGCAACTTTTGGTTCCGGTTGCTGTGGCTGTGGCTGCTGCTGTCGCTGCGGACTGCTGCAATCGAGCCGGACTGTCCAGTCATTTTGTCGGGAACCGATTTTGCGACCGCACAGAAACAACTGGTAAATTTTAGGTCGATCGGGCAGCAGTCGCGTTAAATCAGTGTGTTCGAGGGCGTTGGTAAATCTCGCCGTCACCAATTCTTGAGACGGGCACTGCGCTGCTTCGCACAAAATGTGCAGGTGATTTCCCCGCAAACGCGCTTGTACTTGAACTTCGGGAAGCCCTAAAGCTTCCCCGGCCCACTGCGACGCGCTCGATCGATTGTCTGCCAATATGCTCCCGTTCGCATTCAACATGAAACTCTAAATTTTGCCAAAGCTGGTTTTGTTTTCTAGAAATAGCACAGTTACAGATTTTACAGACAATTATTTGATTTGCCGAGCCTAACCGTTTTGTCTGGTTTAAGCCATGCTGGACTTAGTGTCTTGCCTTGTATCCCCTCGGCTTCGAGCCGTTGGGGAATATTTTTTTGATAATACCTCGACATTTTGGCACAGATAGGTTCAACTTAAGCCAAGTAACAAGTTATTCGTCATTAGTCATATCGTTTCCGTTTGCATCCGAATAATAATTAGACCTCTCTCATAATTCTTGTGGAACAGGCATCCTGCCCGTTCAAGACTGGCTTTTCGGGAAATGTCTATTATTTTCCGACTGTAGTGCTGTGGTTTCGTCATGCTCCGCGGAGAGAGTCGCACGATCGATATAATTCGGGGAGCATCCCGATTTTATACAAAGCGTTTTTTCCGAGTGCGAGCTTAAGATCTCGCGAGAAGATATTTATAGACTTGGCTGCCCGGGGACGATCGCTTGCAGGATATCATTCGGATATCACCGGATTTGATATCAGAAGTCATTAGTCAGAAGGCAGCGGTCAAGATGATTATTTGCCTTGTAAACTGAGGATTACGGATTGACACAGGAGAAATTTATGCCGTCGGAAAACCAAGACTTGCTCAAAACTAAAACACCTAACAGTCCAAAGTTGCCAGTTCCCTCAGACATTTTATTGAGCTTGGTCGCCTTACCCATGCTGGGCGGGTTGGTGGTGGCTAAAGCTGCTGCTGAGTTTGTTGCGTCGATCGGCGTTGAAAGCGAAGAAGTCTTTCGGGGTTCGCGCCTCCCCGTGCTCAACTTTCCTCAATCACACGACTAGAAAGCCCAAGGAAGGATGCTGCAGCTAGAAGTTTAATTTTTTGACCCCGCCTAAAAACGGATACGGTGCCACGTACTCCTGTCGTGGAGAGATAAAAATTTTCGACCCTAGTTCAACTTCCCAGATTTATCTTTGGAGTAAATCTAAAATTGTTCGACTGAGCGCGACTCAACTGACCGCTCGCCGAACCTCTCAGGCTGAGCGTCTAAAATCTAAAATCGCAAGTCAACAGATATGAAAGCTTGACAATAGGTACAATCTGTGGCCTAAGAATTAATCTTTCCTTATACTTTGTACATAAGTGCCTTCTACTTTCTACGTTGCAAGAAGTTGTCTCAAATTTGACTGCAAACAAAAGTGTTTTAGGCGAAACTAAACCATACAATTTTCTTGACACCCGCAGCTATTGAGGAACAGCCCGATGAGTTCAGTCCTCCAGTCTTCAGAACAGGCTATTGATGCAACATCTATTTCCCATTCTCCCGCTTACTCAAAATCAGACCTGTTTCTGCGCAATCGCCTCAAAGTAGTAGAGGACTTGTGGGAATCGGTGCTGCGACAGGAGTGCGGGCAGGAATTGGTGGATTTGCTCCAACAAATGCGATCGGTCAATTCCGCTGAGGGACAAGCCACTCACTTTCGCGACTCGAATGTCGTACAGCTAATCGAAAAGCTCGACCTTAACGCCGCCATCCGCGCGGCTCGGGCTTTTGCACTGTATTTCCAGTTAATCAACATTGTCGAACAGCACTACGAACAGCGAGACCAACAGCTAGCTTACGCTAGCAGCAACGACGCTGGGGGGCGGATGTTTTCTAAGCTGCCAGGACAAGCAACGGATGCCCCCGATCGCCCGCGGCACAGGGAAGGCCCAAGCCCCGCCCAAACAGCTCTGACCAATGCAGACAGCAGCGAGACGATCGCCCGAGATGCCGGCACTTTTCACCAACTGTTCCCGATGCTGCTGCGCTTGAACGTGCCGAGCCAGCAAATTCAGCGCTTGATCGATCAGTTGGACATCCGCTTGGTATTCACCGCTCACCCGACGGAAATTGTCCGCCACACGATCCGCACCAAGCAGCGGCGGATGGCGAAGATTCTCCAACAGCTAGACCAAGTTGACGAGAAATTTCAGGTGATCGGGGCCGACTCTCCAAGCCCCTATCCGGTGTCTTGCTGGGAAGCGGCGGCTCTCCAAGAGCAACTGATGGAAGAAATTCGCCTCTGGTGGCGCACTGACGAACTGCACCAGTTCAAGCCGACTGTGCTTGACGAGGTGGAGTACACTCTGCACTACTTTGATGAAGTCTTGTTTGATGCAATTCCAGAACTCTACCACCGACTCAAGCAAGCGCTGCACGCTTCTTATCCTTACCTGAAACCGCCGAGTTACAATTTTTGCAAATTCGGTTCTTGGGTAGGTTCCGACAGAGACGGCAATCCTTCTGTGACTCCGAAAGTTACTTGGCAAACCGCTTGCTATCAGCGCCATTTGGTGCTGTGTAAGTACATCAACGCCGTGAAGCGGCTGAACGAACTTTTGAGTTTGTCGCTGCACTGGAGCGACGTGCTGCCGGAATTGCTGGAATCTCTCGATCGCGACAAATCGGAATTCCCGGAGGTTTACGAACAATGGGCAATCCGCTACCGCCAAGAACCTTATCGGTTGAAGCTGGCCTACGTGCTGCAGCGACTGGAAAATACGCGCGATCGCAATTGGCGGCTCTACAAAGGAGACGAGTTGCAGCGGGAGCGCGAAGCTTTGTCAGAAAATCCCGGAATGACCGGCCTTTATCGATCGGGCGCTGAGTTTTTGACCGAGCTGAAGCTCATCGAACGCAATTTAGTGGAAACAGGTTTGAGCTGTCGGGACTTGGAAAATCTGCTCTGCCAAGTAGAAATTTACGGATTTAATTTGGCTTACCTAGATATCCGCCAAGAGTCAACAGTACACTCTGACGCTTTGAGCGAAATTGCTGAATACTTGCAAATTTTGCCCAAGTCTTACAATCAAATGTCGGAAGCCGATCGAATTATTTGGCTGGCAACGGAACTGCAAACTCGCCGCCCTTTAATTCCAGCAGAATTGCCCTTTTCTCCCAAAACTTGCGAGACGATCAATACCTTCCGGATATTGCGGCAAATGCACCAGGAGTTTGGCCCGGAAATTTGCCAAACTTACGTCATCAGCATGAGCCACGATGTCAGCGATTTACTGGCGGTTTTGCTGTTAGCAAAAGAAGCCGGACTTTACGATCCGGCGACAGGAATTAGCAGCATTCAAGTAGTTCCACTGTTTGAAACTGTGGAAGATTTGAAAAAAGCGCCGGAAGTAATGCAAAAAATCTTTGATTTGCCGCTTTATCGAGCTTTGCTAATAGGAGGATACGCGCAGGAAGTAGCGGAAAAAAGCGAAGAAAATATCCAATGTCCAATCGACACTCTCAAATTGCAAGAGGTGATGCTGGGCTATTCGGACAGCAATAAAGATTCTGGTTTCCTCAGCAGCAATTGGGAAATCCACAAAGCTCAAAAGGCTTTGCAAGTGGTTGCGGAAAAATACAATGTAGAGTTGCGGATTTTTCACGGCCGAGGCGGTTCTGTAGGGCGCGGCGGCGGGCCTGCTTACAAGGCAATTTTGGCTCAGCCTGGAAAGAGTATTAGCGGGCGAATTAAGATTACCGAACAAGGCGAGGTTTTGGCTTCTAAATATTCTTTGCCGGAGTTGGCGCTTTACAATTTGGAAACTGTGGCGGCGGCGGTAATTCAAGCTAGTTTGCTGCACACTGGTTTCGATGGCATCGACCCTTGGAATGAGATTATGGAAGAGTTGTCGGCGAGATCGCGATCGCACTACCGCCATTTAATCTACGAACAGCCGGATTTAGTTGATTTCTTCCACCAAGTTACCCCGATTCAAGAAATCAGCCAGTTGCAAATTAGTTCTCGCCCGGCCCGTCGCGGTGGCAAAAAAGACATCAGCGGTTTGCGAGCGATTCCGTGGGTGTTTAGCTGGACTCAAAGCCGCTTTTTGCTGCCTTCTTGGTACGGTGTCGGCACAGCTTTGCAAGAGTTTTTGCTGGAGGAACCGGAAGAACACATGAAACTTTTGCAGTATTTCTACTTGAAATGGCCATTTTTTAGAATGGTAATTTCTAAGGTGGAAATGACTTTATCTAAGGTGGATTTGCAGATTGCAGAACATTACGTGCAGGAGTTAGCTTTGCCTGCTGATAAGGAGCGGTTTAAGGCTTTATTCGATCAAATTGCTGCCGAATTTCACTTGATTCGCGATTTGGTTTTAACGATTACTGGACACCAACGTTTGTTGGACGAAGATCCGGCATTGCAGCGATCGGTGCAGTTGCGAAATGCGACGATTGTGCCTTTGGGTTTGTTGCAGGTTTCGCTGCTGAAACGCTTGCGGCAGCACGGTAGTGGCGGGGTTCCGGGGGTGATTCACTCGCGTTACAGCAAGGGTGAATTGTTGCGGGGAGCTCTGCTGACGATTAATGGAATTGCTGCGGGGATGCGGAATACCGGCTAAGGAAATAGTTTTGAGTTTTGAATTCGTAGCAAGGTGCGCGCTTACGCACCTTGCTACTGGTAGTTTCAGAATTCAGGCTATCGGCTAAACACTAAACAACATTGGACAACCAGTGCATTTGGTGAGAGATAGCCAGTCTCAGCCAATAGCTACGTTACTCCGGTCAAGACACCAAAAAGTGCTTTCCAGCTTTTTGCTCTGTCGTTCAACTTTAAACATCTGTATTTAGCTAAGGAAGTGAGTTGAGCCAAACAAGCCTGAGTAACTTTGACGAGGAAAAAATTACCTGAGCAATCAGAGTTTTAAATCAAATGTCCAACTTTGTCTTTGTTATTGACACCAACAAACGCCCCCTTAATCCTGTTCATCCAGGGTTAGCTCGTTTACTTCTTACCCAAAGAAAAGCTGCCGTCTTTCGTCACTTTCCTTTTACGATCATCTTAAAAACTGCATCAGCAGAAATAACTCAGCCTATCCAGTTAAAAATAGACCCTGGCTCTAAAACTACTGGCCTAGCATTACTCTCGAATGATGCGGTTATCTGGGGTGCTGAATTAACCCATCGCGGGCAAGCGATAAAAGATTCATTGGAATCCCGCAGAGCCATTCGTCGTAATCGGCGGCATCGTAAAACTCGTTACCGTCAACCACGATTTCTCAATAGAGCTCGTAAAAAAGGCTGGTTAGCTCCGACGCTCGATCATCGAGTGAAAACTACTATAACTTGGGTGAATAGGCTCATAAAGTGGGCGCCTATTACGGGTATTTCTCAGGAGTTAGTACGGTTTGATACGCAAGCTTTGATGAACCCGGAAATCAGTGGTACAGAGTATCATAGAGGCGAGCTAGCAGGGTTTGAAGTCAAGGAATATTTGTTAGCAAAATGGGGAAGGAAATGCGCTTACTGTGGAGTAGAAAATACTCCGTTAGAAATTGAGCATATTTTGGCGTCGAGCAAAGGGGGGACAAATCGGGTTAGCAACCTTACCTTGGCTTGCCATGATTGCAACCAGAAAAAAGGAAATGACCCCATTGAGAAATTCCTAAGTAAGAAACCAGATGTTCTCAGGCGGATTTTAGCCGCTTCAAAATCACCATTAAAAGATGCTGCTGCTGTTAACTCTACCCGATGGGCATTGTATCAAAGGCTTCAAGAAACTGGATTGCCAGTCTCCCTTGGAACTGGTGGCCGAACCAAATTCAATCGCGTCAAATTAGGTATTCAAAAACGTCACTATTTAGACGCTGCTTGTGTTGGGGTGGTGGAAAAGTTGTCGATAAAAATTACCAAGCCCTTGCTGATAACTGCAAAAGGATGGGGAACTCGCCGAATGTGCACGACTAACAAATATGGGTTTCCAATCAGACATCGTACTAGACAGAAAGCTTTTTTTGGCTTTCAAACTGGGGATATAATTCGTGCTATTTTGCCTACTGGAAAATTTGCAGGAACTCATGTTGGGCGCTTAACAGTTCGCGCAACGGGGGTATTTGAAATGGTTACACAGGTCGGCAAGGTTAGCCCAGTTAGGGCTAAATATTGCCTTGCGGTTCATCGAGTCGATGGATACAGTTATACCGCATAATCCACTTGTGTCCACTGAATCAGCGATTAGATTTGATCCGATCGCCCATTGTAGTCACAGCCATAGAAAACTGTTCGCTATCCTAGCTGAGATTTTTTATGTCTAAACGCAAACAGTCTGAAGGTTGTCGCCCGATGCTGCGGCGCACTTTTTTATTTTTAACCGGCATAGCTTTGGCGCGGGTTGCGGCTGACTATTTTGCGATCGCCCAAAACCGAGATAGTTTCTTGACTCTCGCTGGTCAACTGTGGCAAAAGTCACTCGCTTTTTTATCCAGTATACAATCCAATCAAACTCCTCAACCTCTGCCTAGTAATTCCATTCTAAAATCCGCGAAAACTCCTCAAACTCAGCCCAGCAATCCCATCGTTAAATCGCCGGAAACTCCTCAACCAAAGGCCGCGAATTCTCCTTTTGTGAAGTCTCAAACTCAAGTTATTAGACGTTCCGCTAATCAAGCAAAACCTGTACAACTCAGCAGTCAAAAGCTAGCTGGCGCAAGTTTTTATCTGACAACTATTGACATCGCCGACCCAGAAATTTATATCACAATTGGGTTAGCTAATGATGCAGCTTTTGCAAATACTTCTAAAGTAACGCGGGGTGACGAACCTTTTGAAAATATGGTGTCGCGTTACCGGGCTGCTGTTGTTGCTAACGGGACTTTTTTTGGTAAAGATGAGCAGAAATCTGTGCTGGGAAATATGGTGGCGGCGGGTAAGTTTCTCAAATACAGCCGATGGGAAAATTACGGCACGACTTTGGGGATTAAAGCGGGAAATCAATTGGAAATGGTGACGGCTAGAACTGAAGGTAAGCCGGATTGGAGCCAACATTGGTTTTCTCTGACTTGCGGGCCGAGATTGGTTAAAGGGGGGAAAGTTTGGCTGTCTCCTTTATCGGAAGGTTTTAAAGATTCTCATGTTTTGGGCGTGGGTTCGAGAACGGCGATCGGCTTTCCGGCTTCGAGGGATAAGTTATTTTTGGTAACTTTTTTTGACAGTTTGTCTTTGGAAGCAGAAGCTAAAGTTATGCAGGCGATCGGCTGTTTGGAAGCGATGAATTTGGACGGGGGCGCTTCGGTGGGTTTGGCTCATCAAGGGCAGATTTTATTGCCACCGGGCCGGAATTTGACGAATGTGCTGGTGGTTTACGATCGCGAAAATCCAGCGCCGGCTCAGTTAAAGGAGTCCTGGGAACGCTTTCAAAAGGGATCTCGACCTTCTCCCGATCCGTCCGTTTTTTTTGATTGATCTAGCAGAAGGAAGTTCGGCTTCCGTTGCACGCGATCGGGATGTAACGGATGGAAGAAAGAAGTCCGATGGAAGTCGGAATCGAGGGAGCATCGCGATTTTGGGTAGTGATCCCGAGGGAAGGATGAGAGAATTAGAGATAATGCTATAACCAGTGCTGGGGATACGTCCTTTCTGCCGCTAAATTATTAAAGATGACGGCGCACAAGACCAAGATTATTGATCCCTCAAAAGCAGGTGTTAGCAAAAATTTCCAGTCTGGTTTGGTCATCATGACGACTAAGGCAACTGCTCCCGAAGGCGGATGTAGAGTTCTGGTAATCTGCATAATTCCGATCGCACTAGAAACAGCCATTCCCATCGCCCAGGGAGAAGAACCGAGAAAATGCACAATCATTAAACTGGTGAGAGCAGCTAAGAAATTGCCCCCAATGACATTCCGGGGTTGAGCCAAAGGGCTGTCAGGGACACCAAAGATCAGAACGCTTGTAGCGCCAAACGGAGCCATTAGTAAAGGAGTATTAGTTTTTAGAGCAAGATAGGACGTTGCAGTAATTGCCAAAAAACTGCCAATCAAACTCCAAAAAATATGCCGAGGATGAGGTCTGTCTATTGGGCAGGTCAATGGACACGATCGCCATCTCCCAAAGGTTTTAAACCAATAACTTTCCCATTTCAGTCGAATTTTTTTACTGTCAATCATAAATTAGGTTACTTGATAACCAGGCTTCTTAAATTGTCTGAACTAACCTCCGGTAAAGTTAAGATATCATAACAATTGCTCAAAAAGTAGCTAAAGGCACAGATTTTTTACTTCTATGCCACTCAAGCAGCAGCTAACCACTCGCTTGGAACCCACTAGCAAGTTTGGTCGGTTTTGCAACAGACGTTATCGGCACTCGCACAACTTCACCGTTAGCCGTCAGAGTTATTGATGAGGGTAAAGCCAGAGGTTACTTGTAAGGTGCGATGCCCAGTAAGCATAAATTGAAAGATCGCACCCACACTTTGGATAAGTCTCTAGTAGAATGCGATCGCCGTTTTCTGGTTAGTGCGATCTTCTCGCTCGCACTCGGATATAATTACGAACTTAATCTTGGTTACGGAGAGTTTTGCCACTCGGCGGTAAGCTTGCGGAAATTGTATTGAGACGCGCCGGGGTGACAAGTAACGCAACTGCTGATATTTGCGGGTTGTGGCAGTTTTACTTTAGGGTGCAGTGCTTTGAAATAGCGAGAACTGGCGACTCGGTAGGCGAGTTCTTCGTCTTTGGCTTCGGAACGGGAAAAAGTTTGCAGGTAGTTCCAGACTAGCAGGCGGGGCGGGTCTACTAGCAGTTGGATGGTTTGTCCGTAGTGTTGGGAATCTTGCAGCAAGCGGCGCCAAGTTTCTGTAGGTAATACTTGCGGCGGTAAACCGATGTGACAGGTGGCGCAGTTTTCTAGGTACAGTTGCTGTCCGAGTTGGTAGCGTTCGGGAATGCGATCGACCGTACCAGTATCCTCGATCGAAGACACCTGAGCAAGTCGCGCGGGAGTGCGAGAGTAGGCAGTCTGAGCTGCAACCCATCCGCCACAGGTACAGCAGATAATTATCAACACTAGCAACGTTGAGTAAAGCCCCCGCAAGCCTACTCTGCGACGTTTGCGGGGTTTTTGCTGTTTCATAATTCTGAATTTATTTTTGGTTAAATCACTGGTATGCTCATGCCTTCGCGGGCTAAGCAGGCATTGGCGAACGTTGCCTGCACCTCTGCTTCGACTCGATCGAGAAAATTGTCGTCGTGACCCGGATCGTGGTGAAACATCACGATTTTTTTGACTCCAGCAGCTTTCGCTACTTCTACTCCTGCTTGCCAAGTCGAGTGTCCCCAGCCGACTTTCGGGGTTTTGAAGTTGTAATACTCTTCGTTGGTGTAGTTGGCGTCGTAAATCAGCACGTCGGCGTTGCGAGCTAGGTGTACCACGTTCTCGTCGAGGCGATCGGGAAAATGTTCTGTATCGGTGCAGTAGACGGCCGTGTGTCCCTCCCAGGTGACTCGATATCCGATCGCGGTGTTGGGATGGTTGAGCAGTGCTGTTTCTATTTTCACATCGTCGAGTTCGAGAATATCCCCAGGCGTCAAATCGTTGAATTTGAGGTCTGACTGCATCACTTGGATGGGGACGGGAAAATTGGGGTGCACCATTTGGTCGGCAAGACGGTGTTTGATGGTAGTGCCGTTGGGGGCGATCGCACCGTAAATGTGAAAGCAGTTCCCCGGGATAAAGGCGGGAGTAAAAAACGGAAACCCTTGAATGTGATCCCAGTGAGTATGACTAAAAAACATATGGGCTTCCACTGGCATTTGCCGCAGCAAGTTTAGACCCAGAACTCGCAGGCCCGTACCGCCGTCAAAGATCAGGCGTTTTTTACCCAAGCGCATTTCTACACAGGAGGTGTTACCTCCGTAGCGAAGTGTTTTGGTGCCGGGGGTGGCTATGCTGCCCCGCACGCCCCAAAACTGAACGACAAACTCGGTCAAAGGACTATTTTCCATTGTGGCTTTGCGATCGGAAGGCTGTGAATTGGGTAGAGAGGGTGCGGAATCTGGCATTTTTTTTAGTTTTGGCGGCAGGAACTTGGGAGTTGAAATCTTAGTTTTTACTTTTTAGTTTTTAGTTTTTAGCAATCTGTACTATAATCAAGCGCTTTATCGGGAAACCATCCGAGTGCCGAACACTTGGGCTGTTAGAATTCTCAACCTTACGGGTTGGTGTAGGAGATGTCACGCTTGAGAGATTATTTTTTGCATCATGCGGGCTGCCCGGCGTGTTCTGTGTTCTGAGATTAAGATAGCGCCGATCTATCTAAGTGTTAGGGTAAAATTTCCTCACACGTAGAACGCATTCCCCAGGGGTATAATTTGCGCTTAATCTTACTCTAGGAGTAGTATTTTTTTCAAGATTGGGGCTGGGGCTGGGTTTTGAGGAATGCCGTTCCGGTGACTCGGCATTCACGACTGATTTGACCTTCTAGCTACCCGTTCCTCGACTGCATCCTTAGACCGGCAGCGGTTGCCTTAAGTTCGGCCTCCTGAGTTTTTAGTCGGGTTGTAGTCGAGGAGTGCGGGCTAGGGGCTTATTTGCGATCGGCTGCGATGCACTTTTCCACTAAGGCCATGACTTGATCGACATCTTGCCAACCCTGAATTTCCGTGACTTTTTTCTCCAAATTTTTGTAGGTTCTAAAAAATTCGGCAATTTCGTCCAAGCGGTGGGGGGCTACGTCTTTGAGGGACTTATAGTGAGCGTAGCGCGGGTCTTTGTCGGGAACGCACAGGAGTTTTTCGTCCCTGTCGCCTCCATCGATCATTTCCAGCATTCCGATCGGACGGGCTGCGATTATGCACCCTGGAAATGTGGGCTCATCCATCATCACCATGCCGTCGAGGGGGTCGCCATCATCGGCTAAGGTATTGGGTATGAAGCCGTAGTCGCAGGGATATTGGACTGAGGAAGAAAGCACCCGATCGAGAGCAAAGGCTTGCAAGTCTTTATCAAATTCGTACTTGTTTTTGCTACCGGCGGTAATTTCGATGAGGACGTTGAGCAGTCCTGGTTTCGGCTGTGCCGGAATTAGCGATAAGTCCACAACAATATCTCCAAGTTAACAGATGATTGGGATGAGTGCTACTTGCCAAATCCCTTTGATAGCATTTTACGGGCGATGGGGGCCGACGGTTGCATGAGATTGACACAAAGCGGGACAGTGCGATCGGCGTTGCACAATTTGAGGAGGATGCTTGCGGGGTGTCCTGCCTGCTGGGAAAATACACTGAATGGGCGTCCCGCCCGTCCCACAGTTTGAGGGGGCTATGGTTTGAGAGGGCGAGGGAGATATTTTCAGAACCATTTATTATTTTTACCGTCTGTCAAAGTTCTTTGAATTTTCAATCCCAACCACTGGCTTAGTTCTGTAGCTAACCACTCGATTTCTGATTCACTTAGTCTCTGCTTTACTCCTAGTCTATATTTTTGGTTGCCGGCTTGAATAATCATCTGAGAAACTCTGTTTGATTTCTGTTGCGTGTCGGGAATAGTATATTCAACTTGTTCAATTTCCAACTGGCCAATGTCCGGTCTGGGAGCTGGCTGGAAATGATTCCATCTCAGCCCCAGCAGATGGCTGCTATAGGATATTTGTTGGCGATCGATTACCAGATGCAATTCCCGAAATAGTGCAAAGAGCGACATTACTCCAGCCGCTAGTAAAAAACTTCCTGATATCATCCTCAAAACCAATGGATTTATCGGAATTTCGTAATAATTAATCCACAACACCATACTCGCAGGAACCGCACCCGAAAGTATGGAAACCCAATCAAAAGCGAATCCATGCGGCGGAATTACAATCTCTATCAACTCCGAATTTTTTGTTAATTTAATATCGCTGCCTCGCGGCTGCACGGGCATCATACTTTTGGGTATCTCGCGGGGATTTGCGAGGGAGTTCCATGCTTCCCCAGCCGAAGATAACCGTTTTTCCAAACTCGGTTCGGTCATCCACTCCAGCCAATCAATTAAATTAGGATTTAGTTGCGTTACCCGATCGGCAAATTGAATTTTTAAATCCTGCTGCGACAGTTCGGTGGGATGTAAACCTGTGACCAAATAAATTAAAGTTGCACCTAAACCGTAGAGGTCAGAAGCTGGAACGGAGCGCCCGCCAAATTGTTCTGGTGCCATATATCCGTAAGTTCCCACTACTGTAATTGTGCCGCCAAATTTTGCCGCTTGGTTCTGCACCGAACCGAAATCAACTAAATAAACTTGTCCCACCGAGTGACCGGATCTGCTGTGCAGTAAGATATTGCTGGGTTTAATATCGCGGTGAATAACAGGCGGATCTTGCTGGTGCAAATAAATCAAAATTTCTAACAGCGATTTAGCTAATTCTTTCACCTCGCTTTCGCTAAAAGTACGCCCCGATCGCAAATGCTCTTCCAAATTTTTACCCTCTACATAAGTCTGTACCAGGGCAAATCCTTTGCTGTCTGGTTCGTCAATTTCCAGGTAGTCGAGGTAGCGCGGAATTGATGGGTGAGAAAGTGCTTTTAAAGTTTCCGCTTCCCGTTCAAATAGCTTAAGATCTTGCCATTCAAAATCGCTGCCGAGGAATAGCTGTTTGATGACAACTAATTCTTGAGTTTGTAAGTCACGAGCCAGCAAAGTTTGCCGACCAGTTTGTTTTCCCAGTTGTCGGTGCACTTCATAGCGTTCTGCTAATATTTGGCTGGTCATGTTTTTTTACATTAATTTTAATTTAAGGTTATCGTCGGAGTCCATAAACCTGGTTTTTTAGCGAGTCTGGGGGTGGCAGCGAAGTATTTTCGTAAAAACCAGGTTTCTAGGAGTCGGAGTGCGTCCCGGACTGTAAAATGTAGATTACAGTCCGCTTTCTATTTGATACCACCGGGCAATAGACTTGCTACTTGCCCCCATTGACAGTCCTGCAATCAGCGACGGTGCAAACAGGAAGATAATATCCATATCAATATTGTGGCTCGGCGAAACATTCATTATCCCCTCTATAATCGCATTCACGATAAAAAAGTAGACGATGCTTGTCGAGGTACAGAGTAAGATACTAATCGCGGTTAAAACCTGTCGGTGAAGTTTGGGATTAGTTAGGGGAAAAAACCACAAGCGCGTGACGATTCCTACCATTATTCCGTTCCCCAACCCCAGCAGCAAGCCGAGATAAAGACCGATAAATCCTCCGAAAATTGTCCCCACTACCGGAATAATAAAGGTGCTGTAAATTGCTGCACAAGCTCCTACAGCTAGGGTTCCCATCCCAGTGCTGCGCCCGATCGCATTATTGAACAAGCTAGAGGTATTCACGGTTTTTCCCTGTCTCAATGGCAGGGAATATTTATTGATTTGCTGCGGTTTTTCTAGAACTTCTTTTGCGATCTGGACTGAGGCGGGACGGCGTTCTAAACTGGGATGTGTCATCCACTTCAGCCAATTGGTAAAACCTGGACTCAGTTGGCTGAATTGCTCGAATTCGATCTGCAAATCTTGTTGCGGTAAATCGGCAGGATGCTGCTTGGTAATTAAGGCAATTAACGTCGCTCCCAAGCCGTACAAGTCGGAAGCGGGAACCGCCCTCCCGCCAAATTGTTCGGGTGGCATATAGCCGTAAGTTCCGACAACTGTGACTGTTTTTCCCTGTTGGGTTGCTAGAGTTTGAACTGCACCGAAATCGACTAGGTAAACTTCGCCGACGCTGTTTCCCGATCGATTCTTGAGTAAAATATTGCTGGGTTTAATGTCGCGGTGAATCACCGGGGGCTGTCGCTGGTGCAGGTAGGCGAGGATGTCTAATAATGCTGTTGCTAATTGTTTGACTTCGCTTTCGCTGAAGGTGCGGCCGTCTGAAAGATATTCTTGTAGGGATTTGGCTTCGATGTAACTCTGAACTAGGGCGAATCCTTTGCGGTTGGGGGTGTCGATTTCAAAGGAGTCGAGATATCGGGGAATTGCCGGATGGGATAGGGATTTTAAGGTTTCGACTTCTCGCTCGAACAGTTTTAAGTCTTCCCAGTTAAAGTCGCTGCTGAATGAGAGAAGTTTGACTACTACTTGCTGTTGCGTTTTTAAGTCGCGGGCGAGTAAAGTTTGCCGTCCTGCTTGCTTGCCGAGCCGCCGATCGCACTGATAGCGATCGGCTAATATTTCTTTTGACAAATCGCCGATGTTTTGTCCGCTCATGTTCTCTTGCCCTAGAACCGATTACACCTAGTGTAGTTGACAAAAGTGCAATAATCGGAACTTTTCGGGCTACAGCAAAAAACTTTTTCTGTCAAAGAGCAACCGCCTTTAAGAGCCAGCGATCAAGCACCATAAAGACGCCCCTGAGTTAAGCTTGAATTTAATTTTGGATTTGCTTGTAAATTGACTGCACTACGTCGAGCAGGCTCAAAACTTGCTGCCATTCGGGGGCATCGGGCTTGTAGCTTTTGGCGCGCTGAGTTTTCAAACTGTGGTGCAAGAGGGAAAGCAGCTCGTCTGGAGACTGTAAGGAATTTTCATCTTCATCTGCTGGGGTTTGGGCTGCATTTTCTTCGATATCTTCTTTAATTTTTTGTGCTCTATCGGCGAGGGCTAAAGATCTGCCTGCAAGGTTTTCCGGCATTTTGGGCTGTTCCGACAAAGACGCGCTGGTTAGTTCTACCAATAGTTGACAGACTCGATCGACCCATTCGCGATCGTTTACTGAAAAGGAACCAGATTTGAACACTTGCCCGTCAGGTCTTTGCTGAATGCTTTGTACCTTCTGGATCAGAGGGATAGCCTTAACAGTGATGTTTTCCGGGATTCTGGGGATATCTGACAGGGAGCTCCGAGCAATCTCCAGCAATAGTTGGTAAACCTGATCTACCCACTCAACATCTCCCGATTGCGAATTCCAATTATTCATAACTGACGCTAGTGGTTTTCTATATCTAAGACTAGAACATTGATTATCTGCGAAGGAAGCTCTTTTTAGGAGCCACTAACGCTATTAAGACTTACGCGGGCGGTGTGATAAACCCGGTTTTTGAGCGGATGTTTCGTCGCCTTTCTCCAAGATTTTTCTCAGAAACCGGGTAACGCTGCCGCCAGTCATAACTATTTTTAAGCGCTTCAAATAATAGAAGTGCTAAGTTTGTTGCCGTAGGTAGTGCGAAGGAAACACGTAGGGCGAAACCCCGGCATCTCGCTTGCAAATTCAAATCCGGTTATATAACCATAATACCTGTTGGAGCTTATTTACAATTACCTCAATAGGATATTCAGGTTAATAGGTGGTGGGGTGGGAGGCGCACCCCCCGATCGCGATTGCCCCACCCGGAACCCTGGCGCCACCGCGAGGATTTGCTGTGGGCTACTGCTATTTTTCTGTGAGATTCCACACACCATCCCAGTTGAGTACATCTGAAAACGCATGCTGAAATAACATACAGCGATCGACGTGCAATTTAGCTGCCTTGTTTTTCGGGTCAACATCCAGAACCGCCTTAAATTCGCCTTCAGCGTCTGTAAAGGCTTGCTTGGCTTTTGGTTCTAAGGCTTTCTTAAACTCGCTCAGCAGTTTTTTCACCCGATCGAGTCCCAGGTTTTCAAATTCCTCATCTAACATTTCTGCAACTGTCTCGCAGGCCCGACTTTTAATTTTCGCCTGCAATAGCTGCCTGATCTCTGCGGGTTTCAGCCTCTTGATTTGGGGATTTGATGGTTGTAAGATGTCTGCTTCCAAGAGCTTTTTGACTTCGCCTTCTTGCAAGTATTTAATATCGTCTGCTGATAGCGGCTTGATTTTTGCTTGCAGCAGCATTTTGGCTTCGTCTTCCGAGAGGTTTTTGATTCCTTCCAATTTCAGCAGTTGGATTTCTGTCTGCAACAGTACGATGAGTTTGTCGGCTTCTGACAGGTTTTTCGGATCGTACTCTGACAGCTTTTTCAGTTGATATAACAGCTTCCTTAGTTCGTGTTCCAACTGTTGCTCTAGATTGTAGGACAGTTTCTTAATCTCTGCCTCCGGCATTTCGGCGACATCCTTTAAGATGTTTTTCACCTCACTTTCTGAGAGTCTTTGGCTGACTGGAGTTTTGTAATGTTCGCGCCCCTTGGTGTAATGTTCTATAATTTGTTGCTGTGTTTCGGTTAGTGACTTGCCCACTGGCGAGTATCCCTCGCGGATGCCGACGAGTTCGTAAACGATTACGGGTTCGCTTTTGCCCTTGACAGTAATAAAGTCGAGTTCTCGCACGTAGAGCCGATCGGCATAATCTCTGTAAGTATTGTCGCTGATGATCAAGTCGGTGCCGTATTGCTTGCTGGCGCCTTCTAAGCGAGAGGCGAGGTTTACGCCGTCTCCGATCGAAGTCAATTCCATGCGTTTGCTACTGCCGATGTTGCCGCTGACAACTTCATCGGAATGCACGCCCATACCGATGCCGATCGGCAATTCCCCATGTGCCATGCGCTCTTGATTGAACTCTGCCAGTTTTTCCCGCATTTTCACTGCGGTTTGCATCGCGCACCAAGCATGATCCTCTAGGGGCGCTGGAGAGCCAAAAACTGCCATCAGAGCGTCGCCGATGTATTTGTCGAGAGTCCCTCCGTACTCGAATACGACATCTACCATCACTTCAAAATATTTGTTGAGCATCACTACCACTTCTTCGGCTTGCAATTTTTCCGTAAGTGTGGTATAGCTGCGAATGTCTGAGAACAGCACTGAAACGTTTTTGCGCTTACCGCCCAATCCAATATCCCCTGAAGCTAACAAAGCTTCGGCTACTTCAGGCGTCATGTAACGGTACATCAAGTTCTTGACTTGCTTGGCCTCGCTAATATCTTCCATGACGACTAACGCGCCGTTGACCTTGCTGGGGTCGATCGCATCCGTCATAGAATTTATCGAGAGATTGATACTCTGCGGTTTCCCTACACAGGATACCAAAACTTGATCGGGGTAATACTGCTGGCGATCCTTATCGTCTTCGGGAGACAAAGACGCATCAAACCACTTAGCAAAATCGCCTTTTTCTAACTTAATTAACTCGCGCAAAGATTGACCTTCGGCTAATTCGGCATCGCTGACACCCAGTAATTTTGTGGCACTGGGATTGGTCGCTACTATATGGCCTTTTTTATCTGTAGAAATCACGCCGTTAGTCAGGGCGTGCAGCATATCTTTTTGTCTTTGTTCTTGCTGTTTGACTTCTGCAAACAGTTTGGCGTTTTGCAAGGCGACTCCTGCTTGGATATTAAACGCCTTCATAAATTCCATGTCGCTGCGATTGAAACTCGCTTTCCATTGTTCTGGGGCTTGTGGCCAGTTTTCGGGGTTGTAGGGGGGAAATTCTCCTTGTTTTTTTTTGTTCATTAATTGAGTAACTGCGATCAATTTGTGATCGGCATTAAAGACTGGCATACAGAGCATACTGCAAGTACGGTAGCCAGTTTTTGGATCCACTTCTTTGGCCATTTCAGCGCGAGGATCGTCGTACACGTCAAAGGGAATCAACAGCGGTTCGCCGGATTCGGCCACGATGCCTGCAAAACCTGCTGTTCTGGGTATGCGAAGTTCTTTCAAGCTGCCGGCGAACGGGATTTTCGTCCACAGTTCGTCTTTCTCTTCATCGATCAGCCACAGCGTGCTGCGATCGGCGTTCATGAGTTCTTGGGCCTGATCCATCACCCTTTTTAGGGTATCTTCTAAGTCTAAACCGCTCTGAGAAAGAGCGTTGACGGCGTTCATCAGCGCTGTCGCGGCCCGTTGTCTTTGAGTTGCTGCGTAGAAAGATTTAGAAGACTCTAGAATTAGGCGAATCGACGGGGCAAATTCTCGAAAAACTTGTTCGTCTTCTTGAGTAAATCCTGCCTTGTCAATCTGTGATTCTAAAGTACCATAATGTTGGTGGTTGGGTTTGAGTTTATTAATCAGTTGAACTACTGCTACTAACTCTCCTGTTTCTTCGTTGAGCAGGGGCATCGCCAGCATTGTATAAGTGCGATATCCATTTTTTTCGTCAAATTTTTGGGCGTTAGCCGATCGGGGGTCGTTATAAAAATCATAAGGAATGTTCACCACTTTTTTTTCCGTGGCTACTTCTCCCGCAATGCCCACATGGGCGGGAACTCGGATCTCTAGACTTTTGCCATTTTCGTCTTTAGCGACGATCGCCCAGAGTTCATTTTTTTCGTCGTCTAATAAATATATCGTGCTGCGATCGGCATTTAGCAATTCCCCGGTTTTGAGGGTAATCGACTGCAACATTTCGTTAAGGATGGCGTCGAATCCCTGCGCGTCAAGAATATTGTCCAGCATTCCCAGGGTTTGATTGACAACCTTAAGTTTCTCTTCTACTTCCTTAACTACTTCTGTAAAGCTTTCCTTATTTAGGAGATCGAGAACACCGGATAATCCTGGACTTTTGGCAAGAGCGCTACTGCTAGAGGAAGGCTGAGAATATTTTTCCTGATGGTTTTCACTGACAACAGTAAAATCATGGTTTTCACTGACAACAGTGGCCTCTACTGTCACTGTCGTGTTGTTTTCCATAGCTGGCAGATTGGGAGATGCAGATTTCATAGACCTTTACAGAATCTTAAGCGTAAGGGTTAGTCTCTAAGCTAGGAGAGCGGGCAAGTTCATTAGTGAGTCACCTGTCGCACAAAACTCAATTATGTGTGAAAGTATTTCCCAGTTTACAGAACTCCGGCCACAGGCCAAGGGAAATTCAGTTGGCCTTGCTGCTGAACGGAGGGTGGGAGAGTAACGAGGCTATGGGAGTGCTGCAATCTTTTTAGAGATCGCGAATGTTGTTTAAATGGTTTATTAACTGATTTTGACATTGTGCGTACCTGGTTTAAGTAGGTTCTGCCGATCTTTGAGCCGATCGCCTGCAGGAACATGAATGCGTACTGCTGGGAGGACTGCTGAAAGAGGGATGGCATTGTAGGACTATCGGCAATTGTGACACCACCAGTTGCTAGTGATGTGTGCCCTTCTCTACACAATTGTGGTTTTTAACTAGAATTTCTCTCAATTTTGCTGCTCTTAGCTTTCATCCCGTAACTAAACTCACGGGGCTTTCAGCTTTTTTTTGTAAAACTTGCGGTTGCCATTTTTAGTGTAACCTCCGGATCGGAAAAACTCCGCCTTTTAACCCCACGATCGGCTTGAGGGTCAGCTTAGGGTTTGGCAGACTGAGTTTGGCGCAATCCGGCGGCTTCGACAAGCAGGGATTCGGCGAAGGCGATGGCTTCTGTTGCTGAGCGGCCGCTGGCGAGTTGAGCCAGTTCTTCGCGCCGCTGCTCACTGTTGAGGGCGGCCACTCTGACTACTGTACGTTCCATTGGTTCGGAGTTGGCTGCGGGTTCCTCGATACTTGGTTCTGCTTCGATCGTCTGTTTGTTGACGCGAAAATGAAAATCAGCCATCGCAGCGATCAGCGGCTGGTGGGTAACGCAGAGAACTTGGTGTTTGTCGGAGAGTTGGTAGAGTTTTTTGGCGATCGCCCCGGCGACTCTCCCGGAGACTCCGGCGTCGATTTCGTCAAAAATCAGCGTACCGGCACTTTCTATTTGGGAAAAACAGGCTTTGATGGCGAGTAGAAAGCGGCTCATTTCTCCCCCGGAGGCGATCGCGCCCAGAGGTTGCAAAGGTTCGCCCGGATTGGGGCTGAAACAAAAGGCGATTTGGTCGGCACCGGTAGCGGTTGGGGTACAAGGCGAGATCTCGACTTGAAATTGCACTTTTTCCATTGCTAATGGCTTAAGTTCTCCTACGAGGTGCGTTTCTAGTTTGAGGGCTGCTTCGCGTCGCAGGGTGGTGAGGTGGTTGCAAGCGTCTTTTAATTGCTCTAAAGCGTTCTGATATGCGAGTTCTAAGGCTTCCATTGACTCGCCTCCTTCTAAAAGTTCGTTCAGTTCGTTTTGGATGCTTTGGTAGTAGGCGATCGCTTCTTTAAGCGGCCCGTATTTGCGGCAAATTTGTTTGAGTTCGCGAATCCGATCTTCTACTTCTTCGAGTCTTTCGGGATCTGCTTCTAATTGTTCGCCGTAGCTGCTAATTTGCCGGCTGGCTTCTGTGGCTTGAGCTAAAGCATCGCTGACCATTTCTAGGATTGGTTGCAATTGCACGTCGTAAACCGCCATGTCGCTTAAAATTACTTCGGCTTTGCTCAACAAGTCGGCGGCTGATGCGCTGTCGCCGTCGTTTTGGTACAGGGCTTGGTGGACTTGGTAACTCTGCTGCTGCAATTCGACGACGTGGCCGAGTCGGATTGATTCTTGTTCTAGCTGTTCGAGTTCGTCGGGGTCCTCGATGTGGGCTTCGCCGAGTTCTCGGACTTGGTATTCTAACAAATCAAGTCTTTGCAGTCGCTGCTGTTCCGACTGACGCCTGCGTTTGAGGGCTGTTTTGGCGTTGTTGGCTCCCAGCCAAGCGGAGGCGATGATCGATCGTGCTTCAGTAAGCTTTTTGCCGCCGTATAAATCGAGCCATTCTCGCTGGAGGGTTTCTTGTCCGAGGTGGACGGTTTGGCCTTGGGCGGTAATTTCGACCAGCCGATCGCGCAGTTGATCCATTAACTGGCGGTTGACGAGAATTCCGTTCAAGCGCGATCTGGTGCGTAGAGCACCGCTTGATGCGTTAATTTCCCGGCTGCAAACGGCTAAATTTCCGTCTATGGGTTCGATTTCTTGCTCGCCCAGCCACAAAGCTGCGGCTTTGTCCAATTCAAAGGTAGCTTCCAATATTGCCCGCGCTGCTCCGGTGCGAATCGAGCGGCGATCGACTTTCCCGCCCAACACTGCATCGATCGCATCTAGAATAATCGATTTGCCGGCCCCGGTTTCCCCTGTAAATACGTTCAAACTCGGGCCAAAATCTAGATCCAGGCAGTCAATTAAGGCAAAGTTTTCTATTCTGAGGGATATTAACATGGGGAATTTGGAATTTGGAAATTGGAATTGGAAATTGGAATTAGTAATTAGTAATTAGTAATTGGGAATTGGTAACAACTGTCAACTGGCAACTGACTTCGGCTATAGTTTCAACCACCCAAACAAATCTCCTACCGTCAGCCGCAATTCTGCTGCCCAATCTGGAACGGGCAACACTTCTTCGGGTTTTGCTAAAATTTCTGGTTGCTTTCCAGGGGAATAAATTAAGATCGAGCGCACCATCGGATCGATCAGCCAACCCATTTGAGTGCCGTTTTTCAGACAGTGTAAAATATTCCCAGTTACTTTAGTTTGACTCTGCCCTGGAGACAGAATTTCAATTGTCCAATCTGGGTAAGTTTCAAATACATTAGCAACATCCCCATTTTCATCAACTGGTATTCTTTCCCAAGTAAATACTGTGACATCTGGCACGATTGACCTGCCGTCAAAAGTACACCGCAATTCAGGAAAAGCTAAGGCAATTTTCTGAAGCTTAACAGCGACATTGATGGCTGGGACTAATTCACCTTGAATCCGGCTATGTTTTCCTTGTGGCCTAGGTTTTTGGATGATTTGACCGTTGATATATTCGCTAGCTGGTTCGGTTTCTGGCAGTTTTAGAAACTCGGACAAAGTTAGTGTTTTTGTTTGTATTTGTACCATTTTTTACTCCTTTTATTCCATAAAACCCAAATGTTTTCTAGCAGCAAGAGTTACCATTCTGCCCCGACTTGTCCGCTGCAAAAATCCGATTTGCATTAAGTACGGTTCGTATACATCCTCAATGGTTTGAGTATCTTCTCCTGTCGAAGCTGCGAGAGTTTCTAAACCCACCGGCCCACCGTTAAAGTTCTCAATCATTGCTGTCAAAATCCGTCGATCTGTCCAATCTAAACCCAGCGGATCGACGTTGAATAATTCCAGGGCTAGTGAGGCCACTTCGGCATCAATTGGCTTTAAGTTTTTGACTTCGCTGTAGTCTCTAACTCGCCGCAGCAAACGGTTAGCGATCCGGGGCGTTCCGCGAGCTCTGCGGGCAATCTCTATGGCTCCTTCAGGAGTGATTTTAGTGTCGAGAACTTGGGCGGTTCTTTGGACAATTAGACTGAGTTCGTCTATTTCGTAGTAGCGCAATCTTTGGATCAAGCCGAAGCGATCGCGCAATGGAGATGTCAGGGACCCGACTTTTGTGGTTGCTCCTACTAAGGTAAAGGGTTTCAGGGGAATGCTGCGGATTTTGGCACTTTTGCCTTGACCGATCGTAATATCTAAGCGGCAGTCTTCCATCGCCGGATAGAGGATTTCTTCTGTAACTTTAGATAAGCGGTGAATTTCGTCGATAAACAGCACGTCGCCTGCTTTGAGGTTGATCAGCAATCCCACAATATCTCGCGGTTTTTCTAAAGCTGGGGCGGTGGTGATTTTGCATTCAACTTCCATTTCTGCTGCTAGAATTAGCGACATTGTGGTTTTGCCCAACCCTGGCGGCCCGTAGAGTAACAGGTGATCCATCGGTTCGCCGCGAGATTTTGCGGCTGCAATTGCGATCGCCAAAACTTCTCTCAAGTCTTTTTGCCCGATGTATTCAGCTAACCGCTGGGGTCGGATTTTGTCGTCTTGTTTGCTGTTGATTTCGTCGGGTAGTTCTTGCGATTCTAGCAGCGATTCCGCCTCGGGTTTGGCCACTTTTTTGCGACGGGCCGGGGCTATGTCTTCGGGTAGATTTGGGTCGGGGGGCTGTTGTTTGGAGGAGATAATAGCCATATTTATTTGCGATCGGGCAGCGGGAAGTGTTTACAATTGTTGTTAGCAGAATCTTTAAAATTATTGAGTTCGTTATGAGTATTCCATCTTCTTTATTAGCATCGGAAAGCATAACTTTTGAGGGGGCGATCGAGCTGACTCAATCTTTACTGTCGTTCATTGAGGCTAATCGACTTTTACAAGCCGACATCCAGCAAGCTGTTACATCTCTGGTGAAAACACAGAACGGTGCTAGGGGTTTTTTTGTCACCTATCTAACGGATGATCGACAGGAGGCAGATCACCCGTCACCCGGAGTAGTCGAGGCGCTGCGATCGGCTCCTGAGATCGTAGCAGAACTGCTGGTGAAAAATTTGGCGATGTCGGCGGCAATGGTTGTGCATCATTCGCGCCAGCAAAAGCAGGAAATGGCGGCCGATTCTGCTAGAGTGCAGGAGCGATCGCGCAATTTAATTCAAATCCTGCAAATACCAGCCTGTCAAACTATAGCGTCGCAAATGCTAGAAAGTTTGCAGAGTGCCAACGGCAAGTATGAAAAATTTTTCCAGCGGTGGGGCTACGACGACGAGCAAAAACTAGCGATGGGTTCGGCAGTTCGATCGGCGATCGGCTAAAATAACCTCCGAAGGAAGAGGAAAGAAGAAAGAAAGAAGAAGCCGAAGCTAGGGTGGCAGATCCTTGATCAAAGCGGCGGGGCTGTGGAATAATTGCGGTTTAACAAAAGCTGCACAATTGTAGCTTGAGTTGATTTAGGTGTGAAGCTAGTGAACGAGGGCGAAAAAATTGCTGAGAACGGTGAAAGGAGTTGCCCAAAAAGCCCGAAGGGTGCGCGGCAGGCTGCCCGCAATTACGCCCCGGCGGTGGGCGAAGCTGAATCTGCTGGCAACATTGGTGCGCCGGGACTTGGAAGCTCAATACAAAGGCTCGATTCTGGGCAATTTGTGGCCGCTGCTGAATCAGCTATCGCAATTGGTGATTTACACATACGTATTTTCGATCGTCCTCAAGGTAAAGCTCAGCCTTGCAGGCTTCCCGGAAAACAGCGACATTACATTTGGAGTCTGGCTGTTTGCAGGTTTGTTGCCTTGGAGTGCCTTCACCAGCGGTTTGATCAAGTCGGGAGTATCGGTGGTGGGGCAGCCGAATTTAGTGAAAAAAGTGGTATTTCCTCTCGGTTTGCTGCCGCTAGTGCCGATTTTTACAGCTTTTATTGAAAGTTCTCTGGGTTTAGCAGCTTTGATTGTGATAGTAGCAGTATCGTCGCAAAAGCTCAACGCTACTTTATGCTTACTGCCGTTGGTGTGGATACCTCAGTTGCTGATAACTGCTGGTTTGGGATATTTGACAGCGGGCTTGACTGTATTTTTGCGAGACATTCCTCAGACATTAGGTGTTATTCTAAATTTTTGGTTTTATTTGACGCCGATCGTCTACCCAGCATCAATCATCCCCCAAGAGTGGCGAGGGTGGGTATTTTGGCTAAATCCAATGGCCGCCATCTCGGAGGTTTATCGAGACCTCATACTGCTTGGAGAAGTGAAGCATTGGGGCGAATGGGGTGTCGCCACGCTGATTTCTGCTGTTATATTTTGTGGAGGTTTGGCGGTTTACCGGCGTTTGCGTCCCGCTTTTGCTGACGTGCTGTAAATTTGTGTGATATCTACAGTCAATCTAAAATCTAAAATCTAAAATCTAAAATCGATTGTGCTGTAAATATGTTTGAGATTTCAAGTCAATCTAAAATCTAAAATCTAAAATCTAAAATCGATTGACTGCCGCCAATGACAGAAAATGTAATTTCACTAAAAAATGTTTCCAAATGCTTTAAGCGGTACGATCATCCAGGAGACCGCTTAAAGGAAATTATTTACCCCAGCAAAAAACTGGCTGACGAATTTTGGGCCCTACACGACATCAATCTGGAAATTCCTCAAGGACAAACTCTGGGAATCGTCGGTCGCAACGGTTCGGGAAAAAGCACTCTCCTGCAAATAATTGTGGGGACGCTGACTCCTACCGCAGGAAGCGTGGAGGTTAAAGGGCGAGTCTCCGCTTTGTTGGAACTCGGAAGCGGGTTTAACCCGGAATTTACCGGGCGGCAAAATGTGTTTTTTAACGCTCAGTTACTGGGATTCAATCAAAAACAAACTGAAGAAAAATTTGACGATATAGCTGCTTTTGCTGATATTGGCGATTTCATCGAACAGCCAGTCAAGACTTATTCTAGCGGTATGTTTGTCAGGCTAGCTTTTGCTGTTGCAACTAGCGTCGAGCCAGATATTTTGGTGGTTGACGAGGCGCTTTCGGTGGGCGACGAAGCTTTTCAACGCAAGTGTTTTGCCCGCTTGCAAAGCATTCAGGAAGGTGGCGGAACAATTTTATTTGTTTCTCACGCTGCTACTTCTGTGGTGCAACTTTGTACGTCGGCGATTTTAATGGATAGCGGTGAATTGCTGCTGGCTCACACGCCGAAGGTGGTAATTTCTAAGTATCAAAAGCTGATTTATGCCGATCCGGATCAGGTTGTGGGGTTGAAGTCAGATATTCGAGCTCTGAACCAACTGACAAAACAGGAAAGTCAAGACCACCTTCAGGAGGCTAATTTAGAAAGCACAAAGAGGGAAGTTAAACCGGAGCAACATCTCTCTAAACCCAAGGAATATTACGATGAATTTTACGATCCGGGGATGATACCGTCGAATACGGTAAGGTATCCGTCTCGCGGAGCGGAAATTATCAACCCCCACATCGAGACGCTGAAGGGAAATGTGGTAAATCACTTGCTAGGCCGTCAAGATTATATTTATACTTACTCGGTCACTTTCTCGCGGTCAACTTCCAAGGTTAGGTTTGGAATGTTGATTAAAACGATAAGCGGTTTTGAGTTGGCGGGTGCTTCTTTGAAGGCTTCTACTCAGTCAGTTAGGTATGTGGAAGCGGGAACGACAATTGTAGTTAAGTTTCAGTTTAAATGTTTGCTGAATCCCGGGGTTTATTTTCTGAATGCTGGGGTTGTGGGAACGGTTGATGGAGATTTAACTTATCTGGATCGCTGCGTTGATGTGGCGATGTTTAGAGTTCAGTCTTGTACAGAGTCCTGCGGTAACGGCATCGTTGACTTGCTGATCGAACCGTGTTTAACTGTTGTTAATGCTGATTCTATAGTGAAAGAGCAGTCAACAGAGGTTATCTAAAATTCTGTAAAAACAATGAGCGATATCAATTTAGATTTAGTCGAAAATCCCGTAATCAAAGCATTTATTCAAGATCAAGCTAAGTTGCCCGAAAATTTTAAACTGAATATCTGCGAAGACGATGAAATGTATTTGTTCAGCTTGAAGAACGTCAAAGACGATCGCGATCGGGCTTTGGTGCGCTATTATTCGATCGGGCGTCGCATCTTGGATACGGTTAAACAAGTTGTGGAATGGCATTTTGGCAGTTTTGAAAATGTCCCCTCTTTTCTAGATTTTGCCTGCGGTTACGGTCGATTTACCCGGTTTTTGATTCAGGAAATGTCGCAGGAACAAATTTGGGTTTCTGATATTTATGCTAACGCGGTTAAGTTTCAAACGGAATACCTGGGCGTCAACGGTATTGTCTCAACGGGAGAACCAGAAAATTATTTAATTGACCGAAAGTTTGACTGCATTCTGGCTAATTCTTTTTTCAGCCATATGCCGGAAAAAACTTTTACAAGTTGGTTACAAAATTTGTATGATTTGTTGACTCCTAACGGCATTTTGATGTTCAGCGTTCACGATGAGTGTTTGCGTGCAGCTAATACAGAAATGCCGACCAAGGGTATTTTGTTTAGTCCTAAAAGCGAAAGTCAGTCTTTAGATAAGGAGGAATACGGCACAACTTATGTAACTGAAAAGTTTGTGAGAGAATGTGTCGAGAAAGTTAGCGGAGGCAAAGCTTTTGTTCACCGCCTCAAAAAAGGCATATGCAGGTTTCAGGATTTGTATGTTGTAACAAATGAGTTAGTTAGAGATTTTTCGGAGTTGAAATTCCATCATCATCCGGAAGGATATATTGATGTTGCTGCTTTTACGAATAAGGAAAATTTGTATCTGGAAGGATGGGTGGCTGATGTGAATTCCGGCGGTCGAGTTGAGGAGCTGCAAGTGCTGGTAAACGGCGAGGTTGTACAGAAGTGCGAGCCTTTTTACGATCGTCCTGATGTGGCTGGATATTTTGAAAATGATGGGGCTTTGCAGTCGGGTTGGAGGTGTTATTTACCAAAAAACACGGTGGCGCAGCAGGATGTGTTAATAGTCAAAGCAATCAATAACTATGGTTTAGAATGGATTCTGGAAACTTGCACTGTTAAATCGCTGCTTAACCAAAGGCAATCGCAGTCTTTGTTGGGGTCTACCCAGACAAAACTCAAATTACTCGAGACTCAGTTAGCCTCGGCTAAGATAGAAGGGGAGCAAAGCCAAAGTGAGTTAATGATTACTCAAACGAAGTTGGAAGAAACTCAAACTGAATTAGTTTTAGCTCAAACGCAGTTGGAGCAAACTCAAAATCACTTATTATCGGTGCAAATGCAGTTGGATAAAACAGAAAATGAGCTAATTAATTTTAAGCAAAAACTAGAGCAAGCGAACAGTCGGGTTTTGGCAATGGAAAGCAGCAAGTTCTGGAAGATCAGAAGCGCGTGGTTTCAAGTCAGGCGCTCCCTGGGCTTAGCGGGAGAGTAGCGAGTAAATTTGGTGTGGGAATTAGGGCGAGGGAGAGAAATTGTGAGTACAAATGACAGCAAACCGTCGGTTTTTATTGTTACCGGAATGCACCGTTCCGGTACGTCTTTAACAGCTTCTTTGTTTCAGAAAGTCGGGGTTGATATTGGCAAAAAGTTAGTGGGCCCGGCCGACGGAAATGTGAAAGGTCATTTCGAGAATGTTGATTTTGTGGAGTTTCACAAAAGTGTTTTGCGATCGCAGGGTATTGATGAACTCGGATGTACGTTTGAAAAAACGATTCCGGTAGCAGCGGAATACGTGGAAATCGCCAAACGCGCGATCGACCAAAATCAACAAACTCACAAACATTGGGGTTGGAAAGACCCGCGAACAGCCCTTTTTTGGGATTTTTGGCTGACTTTGCTCCCCGAAGCTAATTTTATCTGTGTTTATCGATCGCCCTGGGAAGTAGTCGATTCCCTTTACCGCCGGGGAACCGATGTCAGCTTGCTGCAAAATCCCGAAATGGCAGTAAAAATGTGGATTCACTACAATCAAAAAGTTTTAGAACTTTACGAACGTTTCCCCGATCGCTGTCTCCTAGCCAATGTTTACCCCATCGGCAACACTCCTGAACTTTTCCTCGATCGAGTCAACGAAAAATTTAATGTTAACTTAGGTGCCATACCGGGCGACAATTTTGAAGAATCTTTATTAGTCAACGATATTGTCAAAAGTCACAGACCGAGTTTAATAGAAAAATATTTTCCCGAAGCATTAGAACTATATGAACTTTTGGAAACCCAAGCTGGCAATCTCAGCAGCGAATCGAAAGGTGCGATCGATCAAGTTATTCATTTCCCAGCCTCTCCAGGCTGGCCATTTGAAGATTGGCTAAAAATCCGCTTACTGGAAAAACAGCAAAAAATTAGGTCTTCCGAACTCAAACAGTGGCAAGAAGAATTTCACCAGGCCCAGGCGAAAGTGTTGGGATTAGAGACAGAATTAGGAGCAACTCAAGTACAGCTTGCAGGCAAAGAATCAAATTTTCAAGAAGCTTTAGCAAAACTCCTCGGATTAGAAACAGAATTAGGACAAACTCAGGTACAGCTTGCCGGCAAAGAATCGCAATTTCAAGAAGCTTTAACAAAAGTCTTAAAATTAGAAGCAGAATTAGGACAAACTCAGGTACAGCTTGCCGGCAAAGAATCGCAATTTCAAGAAGCGTTAGCGAAACTCTTGGGATTAGAAACAGAATTAGGACAAACTCAGGTACAGCTTGCCGGCAAAGAATCGCAATTTCAAACAGCTTTAGCGAAAGTATTAGAATTAGAAGCAGAATTAGGGCAAACTCAGGTACAATTTGAAGAGACTGAATTTATATTGCAGCAAAAGTTAGCTGAGTTACTTCAGTTAGAAACAGCACAAAGTCAAACTCAGGAAAAATTAAAGGATACTCAGGAAAATTTAGAACAAGCCCGCCAGGAAAATGAAAAATTTCGTGCAGAACTTGCTATAATTAAGTCTTCAATATGGTGGCAAGTGAGAGAAAAGTTGTGGGAAGTTCAGCGCAAAATCCGCGACTTGTTCCCTAAATTTATTTTTTCGTTAGATCAACCCACTACTTGGCAAGTTTGCGATTCCCACCTGCTAATTGTCGGCTGGGTTTTTCACCAAAAAAGAGAGACTACAGCAGTCCGGGCCAGAATTAAAGACCAGAGTTTCGCAGGCGTTTACGGCCTAGACAGAAGTGATATAGCGCTCGCACACTCTAATATTCCGGCTGCGAAGAAATCAGGTTTTACAATTCAATTGGAAGCGCCTGCCGGACGGCACGAAGTGCTACTGGAAGCGCAAGATGAGCGAGGTAAATGGCATTTGTTGGCAGCTTATCCGTTGTTAGTTTCAACGATTCAAGCATCGTTAGATGTACCGGTGGTGTGGGAACAGCGTCAGGGTCAAATTTTGTTTGCAGGTTGGTGCTGCCACCACGATCGCAAAATTGCTAAATTAAGCTTGTTGTGCGGCGATACTTCTGTAGAATGCGCCTACGGTTTGCGGCGAAAAGATGTCGGCGAAGTCTTCCCCGACTGGGTTAACAGTTCGGAAAGCGGTTTTGAGGCCCTTGTCGATTTGCCTCCGGGCGAATGGCACGTTTCTCTGCAAGCTGAGTTAGAAACCGGGGAAATTTTGTCTTTTCAAGCGCCGAAAATATTGACTGTGCGGCGCTACCATATTTGGCAGCGAAGTGCTGATAAATTTGAGGAGTTATCAAGGTTTACAGCCGCAATCCAGCAGCGGGCGAGGGAAAGAAAACAGCGTCTGGGCAGGATTGTGCCGATGCCTTGGGAAATTGTGAAAGTGCTCCGCCAGTTGGGGAAGATTTACCGACAGCAAAAACAGTTTACTGCGCCGGGAGATTTGCTGCCGCCTGCGGGTTTTGTGGTGCCTCAACCCATTGATAGATATGACGCATGGCTGGGTGTGAATCAGTGGAACGATCGCGCGCGCGATTACTTAATTTCTCGGTTAAAATCCTGCCGGGAACCCCTGCCAAAAATTTCGGTAGTAATGCCAGTTTACAACCCGCAGATAGATTTTCTCGAAAGTGCGATCGACAGCGTAATCAATCAAGTTTATCCAAACTGGGAACTCTGCATTGCCGACGATTGCAGCACCGATTTCACTGTTGCTGACACTTTGAAAAACTGGGTTCAAAAGGACGATCGTATCCGCATCACATTTCGTACAGAAAACGGCAACATCAGCGCAGCCACCAACAGCGCCGCCGCCCTCGCAACAGGCGACATCATCCTGTTTTTAGACAACGACGACGAACTCACTCCCGACGCATTAGGCGAAGTCGCCTTATATTTTGCCTCACATCCAGCCACAGATTTTCTCTATTCCGACGACGACAAAATCGACACTAAAGGTCGCCGCTTCGCGCCGCAATTTAAACCGGAATGGTCGCCGGAACTGCTGCTTTCCTATATGTATCTCGGTCATTTGTGCGCCGTGAGAAGACACATTTTTGAACAAATAGGCGGTTTGCGGATAGGTCTTGAAGGCTCGCAAGATTACGATTTTGCATTGAGAGCAACCGAAATTTCTCGCCACGTCGCGCACCTGCCGTTAGTGCTGTATCACTGGCGAACCGCACCCGGTTCTACAGCCATATCTGGGGCCGCGAAACCTGCCAGTTTTGCCGCAGGTCAAAAAGCCATTCAAGATGCACTAAACCGTCGCCAAATTAACGGCAATGTCGCTCAGCACGCATGGGCGATTAAAGAAAATTTGGGCATATTTTCCCAGGATTTCCCGGATAATGGCCCATCAGTAACGCTAATTATTCCTACTAAAAATCAGCTTAAATTGCTGAAAGCCTGTCTGGATTCTCTAGAAACTACCACATATAAAAATTATCAAGTTGCCGTCATCGACAACGAAAGCGACGATCCTAAAACTCTAGAATATTTAAAGCAATTAAATTGCCAAGTTTTGCATATAAAAAATCCTGGTGGCAAGTTTAGTTTTGCAGCAATTAATAACCGCGCTGCCGAACAAGTTTATAGCGAATATGTGTTGTTTTTGAACAACGATACTGAAGTAATTAACCCGCGCTGGCTGAGTCAAATGGTGGGATACGCTCAAATCCCTGGCGTGGGTGCAGTCGGCGCGAGGCTGTTATATCCCGACGGCAGAATTCAGCACGCGGGCGTAATTCACGGGCTGCATCACGGCTTGGCTGGTCACGCTTTTAAGCTGATGAACAGCGACAATCGAGGCTATCTGTCTCAAGCGATGGTAACGCGAAATTACTCTGCGGTAACAGCCGCTTGCACGATTACTCCGCGTCAATTGTTCTTAGAATTGGGCGGTTTTGATGAGGAGAATTTTGCTGTTGCTTACAATGATGCAGATTACGGATACCGACTGTTAGAACGGGGTTATCGGTGCGTATATTGTCCCGATGCGGAGTTGTTGCACAAAGAGGGAACTTCTAGGGGTTTTACCGACAATCCTCAAGAAGTGGCGGCTTTTAGACGCAAGTATGCGGGGAAAAAGGACAGTTTTTACAGTCCTCACTTGTCTTTAGAAGATGAGTATTTTCATATTCAACCCCGACGGGTTTTTATGAAGGAAGAAGGAAGTTCGGCCACGGATTCTGTAACGGATGTAACGGATGTAACGGATGTCAGGAATAAGGAAGAATTAGAATTTGCTGAGTGTGGTTTGTTATCAGTAGCAAACAGTTCTATCCACCCTATCAAAGTTTTGATGTGCAGCAATTCGCTGGATTTCACTGGTGCGCCGCTGCATCAGTACGAAATCGCGGTGAAATTGGCGGCTGAGGGTGTGATTAAGCCGATCGTACTTTGCACAACAGAGGGGCCTCTGCGTCAAGCTTACCAACAGCAGGGAATTGAAGTAATTGTGCGCGACAATCCTCTCGAACACATCTACCAGCGCGATGCTTATGATGAAGCCATCCGCAGTTTTAGCACAGAAATTGCAAGTTTAAAAGTAGATACAATTTATGCCAATACTTTAGAAAACTTTTTTGTAGTTGATGCGGCGCGCCAAATCGGAATTCCTGTGGTGTGGAACGTCCACGAAAGCGAACCTTGGCAAACTTATTTTAACAGGTTTGGTTCTGAGATTGCGGCCAGAGCTTTAGAGTGTTTTCGCTTTCCTTACAAGGTAATTTTTGTGGCGGATGCAACGCGGGACAGGTATTTGCCTCTCAACAGCCACCACAATTTTACGGTGATTCACAACGGCTTAGATTTGAGCAAACTCGAAAATTCGCAGAATTCTGAATTGGCTAGAAAAACTTTAGGTGTTGCAGCGGAAGATGTGGTTATTTTGCTGCTGGGAACGGTATGCGAACGCAAAGGCCAGCAGGATTTAGTTAAGGCACTTTCACTTTTGCCGGACAAATGGCACAAAAAAATTAGGTGTTTTATTGTGGGCGATCGCCCGAGTATTTACAGCAATAAATTAGCCGATTTGGTGGGGGAATTGCCAGAAGAGTTGCGGCAAAGGGTGACAGTAGTCCCAGAAACTGGAGAGACGGCCAAATATTACAAAGCGGCTGATATTTTTGTTTGCACTTCTCGCGTTGAAAGTTTTCCGAGAGTGATTTTGGAGGCGATGGCTTGCGATTTGCCAATTATTACAACGCCTGTTTTTGGAATTAGAGAACAAGTGCGGCCGGGAATTAATGGTTTGTTTTATACGCCCGATCGTCCGGAGGAATTAGCAGCCTCATTGAATAGTTTATTGGAGGATAAATATTTGCGTCAGCGATTAGCAGAAAATGCTAAATATGTGTTAGAGTCGTTGAATACTTTTGCAGAAATGACTGAAGCTTATGGTCAATTTTTTAGAGAAGCTTATTTTACTCCTAAAAACTAATCGTTCAAGATTCAATGGTAAGAAAGTATGGCGTAAAATTTCGAGCATCAGGGAAGAGAACACCTCAAATGAATTAACAGCTAAAATTTACTGGGAGACTAACCCAACAGCCGCCATTGGGAAGCAGGGTTACTGGTTGTCTAATCCGATTATTGAAAAAGCTATAAACCATCGGCTGTCAGGTGGTAAGACTCAAGGTTACTGGCTAACCTGGTTAATCAATAATTTTTTCAAAAAGCGACGGTTTGATAACCTGTTGTCTATTGGTTGTGGTGTGGCAAATCACGAAATCTTGAGGGATAAATTAGGATTTGTCAATCAAATTGATGCCTTTGACTTTTCAGAAAAATCTTTAGAAATTGCTAGAAAAGATGCTGCCGCAGCAGCAGTAGAAATTAATTGTTATCAAGACATTTTTAATTCATTTAGTATTGATGATAAAAAATACGATATAGTTTTTTGCTCAGGTTCGCTGCATCACGTCATAAAACTAGAACGATGTTTATCAATTCTTTGGAAATGTTTAAAACCAGATGGATATTTTATTGTCACTGAATACATAGGAGATTGCTACAATATATATAATCAAGCTCAATTGGATTTGATTAATCGCATTTACAAATGTTTTCACTACACGCTAAGGTCTGGAACAACTGAAATATTTTCGAGTCCAACTATTGAGAAAGTATTTACGAGAGACCCTTCAGAAGCAGTCCGGTCAAAGCTGATACTTCCGTTTTTAGAATTCTACTTTGATGTGGAAGTCTTGAATCTAGCCGGTGGAGGGTTGCTTCACGAACTTTACCCTTTGTTAGATCACGATCAACTTTCAGACGGAGAACCCAAGAGTGAAACGATCGTCAAGTTATTGCTTGACATTGAACAAATCTTAATGGCTGTACCCGGAGGACTATTAAGCGATTTTTGTTTGTGTATTCTGAGACATAAAAAACCAAAAACAGAGGATAAATATTTGCGTCAGCGGTTAGCATAAAATGCTAAAGATGTGTTAGATTCATTGAAGATTTTGGCAGAAATGACTCAAACTTACGGTAAAATTTTTCTAGAAGCTTATTTTATTAAAAAGTAACCGTTCCAGATTCAAGGGTGAAAAAGTATGGATTCAAATTATGATCGTATGGAAGATAACATCTCCGATCAATTTACCGCTAAAAAATATTGGGAGACTAACCCAACAGCCGCAATTGGGAAGCAAGGTTACTGGTTGTCTAATCCCATTATTGAAGCAGCTATAAACGAGCGGCTGTCAGGTGGTAAGGGTAATGGTTATTGGCTAAACTGGTTAGTAAATAAATTCTTCAAAAAGCGACGGTTCGAGCGTCTTTTGTCTATTGGTTGCGGCGTCGGCAATCACGAGATTCTGATGGCCAAATTAGGATTAGCTACTCAAATTGATGCCTTTGACTTTTCAGAAAAATCTTTAGAAATTGCTAGAAAAGATGCAGCAGCAGCGGGAGTAGAGATTAATTTTTATCAAGATGACTTTAATTTGTTTACGATTGATGATAATAAAAAATACGATATAGTTTTTTGCTCAGGTTCGCTGCATCACGTCAGAGAACTAGAACGATGTTTATCAATTCTTCGGAAATGTTTAAAACCAGATGGATATTTTATTATCAATGAATACATAGGAGATTGCTACAATATATACAATCAAAATCAAGTGGATTTGATTAATCGCATTTACAAATGTTTTCACTACACGCTAAGATCGGGAACAACTGAAATATTTGCTAGTCCAAGTATTGAGAGAGTATTCGCGAAAGACCCTTCAGAAGCAGTCCGGTCAAAGCTGATACTTCCGTTTTTAGAATTCTACTTTGATGTGGAAGTCTTGAATCTAGCCGGCGGGGGGTTGCTTCACGAACTTTACCCTTTGTTAGATCACTATCAACTTTCAGACGGAGAACCCAAGAGTGAAACGATCGTCAAGTTATTGCTTGAGATTGAACAAATCTTAATGGCTGTACCCGGAGGACTATCAAGCGATTTTTGTTTGTGTATTCTGAGACCCAAAAAACCAAAAACAATGGAAATAATACCGCCTAAAATAGACTACGAAGAAGCTTGGGATAGCTACGCCCAAGAATGGAAAGACAATAATCCTGAACTCGCTTATTTGGGCGATGAATGGATAGGGAAAGGTGCCGGTGCGGCTAACTCGCTATCAGAATATGAATCCTTGATAGAACAGCAATTTATTGCACCGTACATCAAAAAAGAACATAGGGTTTTAGAAATTGGTATCGGCGGCGGAAAAACAGGTTCGCTGTTGCTGAAATATTGCGATCGACTAATTTGTGCCGACATTTCCAGTCAAATGCTGCAAGCCGCCCGATCGCGCTTGGGGAGCGATCGCGTTTCTTACGTCAAACTCGACGGTTTAACATTAGACAGCATCGCCCCGTCCTCAGCCGATGCCTGCTTTTGTTACGATACAATGGTACACATAGAGCCGGTAGACATATTCAACTACCTAACTCAAATTCCCAAACTACTGCGGGGCGATCGAATTTGCGTCTTTCACCACGGCAATATTCTCAGCGAATTAGGGTGGCAAAAATTCGCCAGCGAGTGGGACAAAAACCTGCTGGGACGCAGAGACGGCACTGCATTTTCAGTTATGACTGATACAATTATGGAAAAATTTCTCACTCATTTAAACTATGAAATCATCCTGAAAAATACATCTTCAGTACCGCGAGATTGCGTCTGGATATGCAAAGCACCAACCCCCAATGAATAAAACCAAAGCTTTTTAGCCGACTCTAAATATTTTATTCCAACTAAGAACAGAAAACAGTCAACAGTCAACAGTCAACAGACAACAGACAACAGACAATGAAAGCATTATTTCTCCATCCCAACTTCCCCGCCCAATACCGCCACATTATCACGGCGTTAGGCGCAGATCCCAAAAATCAAATTGTTTTCGGCACTAAAAACGAGCGCCCAGAGTGGAACATTCCCGGCGTTCGCAAAGCAGCATTTACCCCCAGCCGGGAACCCCACGCGCAGACTCACCAATACGTCCGCCCTTTAGAAAGTGCCGTCATCTACGGACAAGCCGTATTTAGAATGGCAGAACAACTCAAAGCAGACGGTTTCGTACCCGATATTATCTGCGGACATTCCGGTTGGGGGCCAACATTATTTGTCAAAGAAGCTTTTCCAAATACGCCGCTTTTGTGTTATTTCGAGTGGTTTTATCATGCTATTGGTTCCGACGCAGATTTCGACCCAGCGGAACCTTTAACAGTTGACGATATGGCCAGAATTAGAATCAAAAATGCGCCGATTCTGATCGATTTATATTCTTGCGATTGGGGTGTGTCGCCCACTTATTGGCAGCGATCGCAATTTCCGCCAGAATTACAACAAAAATTATCCACACTCCACGACGGCGTAGATACCGATTACTTCAAACCAGACCCCGGTGCTAAACTGGTTTTGCCTAACTTAGACTTGTCTGGCGTTGATGAAATTGTCACCTACGTATCGCGGGGAATGGAACCTTACCGGGGTTTTCCCGAATTCATTGAGTCGATCGCCTATGTACAAGAACGCCGCCCCAACTGTCACGTCGTAATTGTTGGTTCAGAAAGAGTTTGTTACGGGCGTTCTTTACCCAACGGCGAGTCTTACAAAGACTATATGCTCAAAAAAGTACCGCTAGATTTGTCGCGAGTTCACTTTGTCGGGCCGCTACCTTACGGACTGTATTTAAAAGTAATTCAAGCATCGGACGTACACGTTTATTTGACCAGACCTTTTGTACTATCTTGGTCGATGATTGAATCTTTATCGACAGGATGTTTAGTAATCGGTTCCGACACAGGGCCAGTCAGAGAAGTTATCCGCGATGGAGAAAACGGTTTGCTAGTCGATTACTTCTCACCGAAACAAGTAGCCGATCGCATTGATGAAGTTTTAGACCATCCTACCCGCATGGCAGAAATTCGCATCAAAGCCCGTCAAACTGCCCTAGAACGCTACAGTTTAGCTAAAATGCTACCGCAACATTTACAACTAATTGAGCAAGTAGCCAATCGTTCCATGCCGCCTACAGTTGGTATGGAACCAGAACGGGAATTAGCAGCATCTTTTGCAGTGAGAATTTAGCAATAAAGTTGGTCAGCACTAAACCCCTGAGCATAAGCTCTCCTGTGCGACTACACCGCACAGGAGACTCCACCCACTAGACGATAAACATCGGGACATCTGGACGTTTTAGTTGCCAAATTAAATAGTTTGATAGCAGTCCGTTAATCCCTTCTAGGCTAGTCGCAAACTAGCTTCGAGAGCAATAATTTAGGCGTTGCATAATAGCGGGATGATTTTGATTTTTTTTGTGGGATGGGCGTCCCGCCCGTCCCGTGTATTTTCGGGCGTTGCATAATGGAAGTATGAACTGTCCTAAATGTGAATCCGCCCCAATCAGCAATAGCAATGGAGCATCTCATATTTGTAAAAATACTTCTTCTCCTTCCTTCCTTCTGCCTCCTGCCTCCTGCCTCAAAACTCCAATTTCTAGCTTGGCTGCCAAAGTGAGAGGCTACCGAAGGCTTCTATCCGTTTCTTACTTCATTACCTAAAGTATTTGAATATCCCCCTGCCCGATCGATTTTGATATAGTTGTGCAACCCTTAAAATTTATTGAACTCCCCTTCAGTTAAAATCAACTAAGAAATACCCAAAGCTGTTTCAGACATCGTAATTAAATTATTAGCAAAATTTTTCTGGTGAATTGGAATATCAATAATAAAGATTGCCCCCTGATTAGGAGCTGAAATACAATTGAGCTGGCCCCCGTGTTTATCCACTACAATCTGATGGGAAATTGACAGCCCAATACCAGTACCCTTCCCGATAGGCTTAGTAGTAAAAAATGGCTCAAATAGGTGTTGGCTAATTTCTTCGGTCATCCCAGGGCCGTTATCCTTAATATGAATTAACACCCGATTAGATTCCGTGACCTCCGTGCGAATGAAAATCTTAGAAGGATTAGCTTTCATTTCACTTAACGATCGCGTCGTATTATAATCATCTATGGCATCAATAGCATTAGCAACAAGATTCATAAACACCTGGTTAAGCTGACCCGCATAACACTCTACCAGAGGCAGATTGCCGAATTCTTTAACCACCTCAATGGCAGGTCGATCGCCCCTTCCTTTAACGCGGTTATGCAAAATTAACAGAGTGCTATCAATACCCAGGTGAATATCCACCGGTTTCATTTCAGATTCATCCAATCGCGAGAAGATTCGCAGCGACTGAACAATTTCCCGAATCCGGTCTACACCTACCTTCATTGAAGTCAGCAATTTAGGTAAGTCTTCAACCAAAAAATCTAGTTCTATTTCGTCTATTTTATCTTCAATTATTTGCCCAGCCGCAGGGAATTCTTGGTGATAAAGATTGACTAGATCAATCAGATTTTGGGTATAATCATGGGCATAAGAAATATTCCCAAAAATAAAATTAACGGGATTATTGATTTCATGGGCTACACCTGCAACAAGCTGACCGAGAGAAGACATTTTTTCGCTCTGCACAAGTTTAGTTTGGGTCAATTGCAATTCGCGAAAAGCTTTTTCTAAACATTGAGCTTGGGTTCGCAATTGAGCTTCCGATTCTTGCAATCCCGCCTCTGCTTGCAGACGCTCTTGAATCTCCTGTTTGAGCAATTGATTGGATAGAAAAAGTTCAGCCGTCCTTTCGTCAACTCGCCTTTCCAACTCCGATGCCAGCTTCAACAGCGAGGATTCCGCTTTGACACGCTGTTCGATTTCTGCTTGCAAGCACACATTTTGCTCTAGGAGTTTCTTCGACAAATTGCGGAGCTTCATGTGGACATTAACACGAGCTAAAACCTCTTCATGCTGAAGAGGTTTAGTGATATAATCCACCGCACCCAGACTCAAACCTTTAACCTTATCCACCGTATCAGCAAGAGCCGTCATAAAAATCACCGGAATGTCTCTCGTTAAATCATTCGCTTTCAAACGGCGACAAGTTTCAAACCCATCTATTCCCGGCATAAGCACATCCAACAGAATCAGATCGGGCGCAGCATATGCGACCTTCTGGAGAGCACTTTGTCCATCCCTAGCTACCAATACTTTGAAGCCATAATCAGCCAAAAAATCGAACAGGACACCTAAATTAGTCGGAGTGTCATCTACGATTAAAATGGTGCTTTGTTCGGCAAGTTCACTACTCATTGGTTGTCGTCCTATATTGTTTAATAAACTGTAGGATTTGTTGTTCTTCAAATCCTTTCGCTAACTGGCGCAGATGGGTAGCAAAGGGAACCCATTGCTCATTGAGTTGTTCGAGTTTTGCAGCTCGCTCCGCAATCCCTCGGAGATCGCCCATCATTGCTAGATCGAATAGAACGGCCATTTCCTCATCGGGGGGAGCTACAATTTCAGAACTTAGAGATTTTTTTTCTCCTTCTGCTCTCCTAATCTCTTCCAAATTTTTTTCATAAATCCATTCTAACTCTAAGTGAGTACGTAATTTTTCTAAAAGCTCCTCGAGTCGTATGGGTTTCGGAATAAAATCATTGCAACCTACCTCGGCACTTTGTTGTCGATCGAAATCAAAAACGCTGGCAGAAGTAGCAATCACCACTAACTTAGTCTGACCTAGTGATTGGCGAAGCCGGCGCGTTGCTTCTAAGCCACTCATTACTGGCATCATCAAGTCCATTAAAATACAGTCGGGTTTAAACTCTGCTACCTTGTTTAAACAGTCCTGACCCTCCGTTGCTTCCAGAATTTCAAATCCTAACGGCTGAAGCATTCCTGCCATGATCGAGCGATTCTGCCACTTGTCGTCAGCTATGAGAATTTTTCGTTTTCCGCCTTTGAAACCAACGATTGTGTGGGCATTGGCTTTGGCTGCATTAGTCGCCCATTCCGATACCTCTGGCAAATCTAAATCGAAGAAGAAAATGCTCCCTTGTCCTAATGTACTCTTCACCTTTATTTCACCGCCCATCATCTGGACTAATTGGCGGCTAATTGCCAGTCCCAACCCGGTTCCTTCAACCTTGCGGTTGGCATCCCCTACTTGGTGAAAAGGCAAAAATATATCTTGCAATTGCTCTGGTGCCATACCAACTCCGGTATCTTCAACTTGAAACCGGATTTTGCCATCCTGATATCCTACTTTGAATGCCACCCCACCTTTTTCGGTAAACTTAATCGCATTGCCGAGTAAGTTGATTAAAACTTGCCGCAACCTTTTTTCATCACCCTGGACGGCAATAGGTAGTGGGGTAATTGCCTCGTAAATCAGGGAGATTCCCTTTTGTTCTGCGCGAATATTGCAAATTTCAGCCAGACCTTCCAAAAATTCTGATAAATGGAAATTACTCAGGTGAATTTCCATTTTTCTCGCTTCGATTTTAGAGAGGTCTAAAATATCGTTAATCAGGGTTAAGAGGTGATCGCCGCACTGACTAATCACGTTCAGACTATCCTTTTGCTGGTCAGGTAAGTTTTTTTGTCGTTTGAGGATTTGCGTGTAACCCAAAATGCCATTAAGTGGGGTTCGGAGCTCGTGGCTCATATTAGCCAGAAACTCACTCTTGGCAGAGTTGGCGGCTTTCGCTAATTCTTCTGCTTTTTGTAAATGGATATTTTTTTCTTGTAACTGTTGCGTTCTTTCTGCCACCTTCGCTTCTAAAGTAGCGTTTGCTGCTTCCAAATCGTTATAAAGACGGGCATTTTCAATCGAAATAGCTGCTTGAGAAGATAAAAGTTGTAAAACTTCTAAACGCTCGGGAGTAAAAGCACCAGTTGTGAGATTATTTTCTAAATACAGAATCCCAGTAAGTTTTCCTTGATGGATGATGGGAGTACATAATACTGACTTTGGTTTTTGGTTGACGATATAAGTATCCGCCGTAAAGGTTCCCTCACAAGTCGCATCGCTTAATACAACATTTTCCTGAGTTCGGGCAACATAGTTAATCAAAGATATGGGTAGTTGCTGACTATTTTCCACTGGTATTGTTTGCAGCACTTCTACATCGCTATCTACGGTTCCATAGGCTTCTATTAGTAAACTTCCCGCTTTTTCTAAAATGAAAATGCCACTTTGAGCGCCCGCATTCTCAATCGCAATTTTCATCAATTTTGCCAACAGCTTACTCAGTACAATTTCACCAGAAAGAGCTTGGGATGCTTTGATCACAGTAGCTAAATCTAGAGATCCTGCACTTCCTGCACTCGTCGAGGTAGTGATCATCGTGACCTGGCTACCTTGACTTTCGGGCTTGGCTATCCGGGAAAATATTTGAGGATATCTCGCTTCCAAATCTTTGACTATAGCTTTAGCTCCCCAGCGAATATATCCGTAGCGAGCATCGGTTAAATAAATCCGAGCAATTTTATCTTTAGAACGGGAAAAATAAAAGTCTCCTGCTAATTCGTTGGCTAATGCTTCTTCTTGGATGTATCCCTGTTCTTTGGCTCCTGCTATGGCGCGATCGTAATAATCGCTCGCTTCTAAAGGTTGTCCCAAAATCCGCGCTTTTTCTGCTTCTACTAACTCATACTTGTGCTGAAAATTGCAGGGCGCATGGAACGCCCAAGTCTTCATTCTTTCTTGGTTAGCTGCTACTACACTTAGATATTTTTCTTTCTCTTTTGGCGAGGCTTTTGGATACAGTGCTAGGAGGGAAAGAGAATGGTAAAAGTTGTCGATACTCATGTGGATTAATCCTGCACCCATGCTGGCGTATTTTAATGCTAAATCAGCAATCCTCACTGTTTGATTAAACTCTTTAAATAAATAAGATAGCATCATTTTGCCGGCATAATAGGCATAGAGCAAAGTCCCATTGTTAGAAGCTAGAATTCCTGGCAGTAGTTCTTCTTCATTAAAGCTTGCACCTAGTAAATTGTATTTGTCTGAGTTTTTGTCCAGTAAATTGTCAACTATTTGCTGGTGAACTTTCACAAATAAAGTATCATATTCTTGTTTGAGCTGAATAGTCATAGCAACATATTTTGCCTGTTCTTGCTCAACTTTTTGTAGTTCTCCCCCGCTAAAAAATAAGTGATTGCAATAATTTGCTATACTGTGACAAGCATATTCTATATCTCCAGTTTCTATACCACTTTGAATAGCCTCAACCAAAGATTCTAGGGTTTCCTTAAGCGGATCTTTCCAAAATCTGGCTAGACAATTAAATATACAAATTATTTTTGATTTAAGGGTAAGTGCGTTAAATTGTTCTAGTAAAAAAATAGCTAATTTGCCAAATCGATATCCAGAATCTATGTCTCCTAATCCTCCACAGAGTAACACTCCATACCAAAGATAAGCAAAAGCAGACTCAGGCGAATTTCCATACTTAATAGACAAGGCTATTTTTGTATAAAGAATTTGCGGAAACATCGCAGGATTTACAATAAAAGCTGGTGTTATAATAAGATTTAATATTCGCATAGCTGCGAGTTTATCGGGAGCTGTCATTGTGGGCAAGTTAGCTAAATCATCAACTCTCAGTTCTTGAGGTGGTTCTGGCTCTAAGCTAATTCCGAACATTTCCAGAACGGCGAGTCCATTATCTATAGCTGATATTCTCCGATTTTGAGACATCTCTAATTGAATTCTAAGTTCATAGACCTTGCCTTTTTCCAGAAGGGTTTTCGCTTGTTTCAGGCTCGTCTCAGATAACTGTTGCGCTAGCTCATAATTAGTGTTTATATATTCAGTTTCTGCTGCTTCCAGATGCAGGTTAAACGTCAGCTCATATTGACTCTCCCAGCTATCCTGAGGGAGAACTCCTAAACCCACATTCAAATATTTGACAGCCGACTCATAAGCTGTGGCAGCTTTGGCTTTCTGTCCAGCGATCAGATTCAGTTCTGCCAACTCATATCTTTCCCACTCCAAAGTGATTAAATCGGTGCCGTAATTTAGTTGGTTAACCAGTGCAAAGATATTTTCTTTTCGTTCTTCAGGGGTTGTGGAATTCAGCAGTAGTTGACCAATTTTTCGGTGAGTTTCTTTTTTTTGATCCTCGGGTATCAGAGAATAAGACGCCTGTTGCACTCGGTCATGCAAAAACTTGTAGGTGACATTAAACTGCTCCGTTGAGTTTTCTGTAGATATTTCCGATTCAAATAGCAGGGGGATTTTGTAGAAATTATTTAGTGGCAGAACGAAACCCGCTTGTAGCGCTTCCCATAAATCCCTTGCCGTCTCTGACTGAGATTTTTTATTAGCAATTGCCAAAACGTCTAAACTAAATTTATCTCCTATACAGGCAGCTAATTTTAAGACATTCTGCGTCTGGGAGGATAGCTTTTGAATTTGGCTGACCATCAATTCGACGACATTATCGCTGATATCAATGCCTTGAAGCAGTTGGATATCCCATTGCCAACAAACTCGATCGAAATCAAAGGATAAAATTTTGTCTTGATAAAGGGATTTGAGCAGTTGAGTTAAGAAGAAGGGATTTCCCTGGGTTTTGTTAAAAACTAACTCAGCCAGGGGTAAAACTTCGGAAATGTGACTGCGAAGAGTTTCGCTCACTAATTGGTTAACATGAGAGAGCTCTAAAGATTGGAGGATAATATTATTTACTCTTGCCCTAGTATTTTGAATTTGCTCTAAGGTATAAATTAAGGGATGAGTGGCACTGACTTCATTATCTCGATAAGCCCCAATTAATAGCAGATATTTACTATCTGGATCGGTCATAATTAGCTGGATAAGTTTGAGGGAAGCCGAATCTGCCCACTGCAAGTCATCCAAAAATATCACTAGGGGGTGTTCGGGTTTACTAAACACCTGTATAAATTTTTGAAACACTCGATTAAATCGGTTTTGAGATTCAGTGGATCCCAAAGTCGGAACCGCAGGCTGTGGATCAATAATCTTTTCTACTTCGGGAATAACCTCAATAATAATTGACCCATTGGCACCAAGTGCTTCGAGAATTTTAGCTTTCCAAATTGCTATTTGAGCAGAATTTTCAGTGAGCAGTTGCCGCATCAATCCTTGAAATGCTTGAATTAAAGCAGCATAAGGAATATTCCGCTTAAACTGGTCAAATTTACCGGAAATAAAATACCCTCGTGCTCCGACTATAGGTTTATCAACTTCGTTAACTAAGGAAGATTTGCCGATACCTGAATAACCGGAAACTAGCATCATTTCCGTTGTCCCACCACTGACGCGAGCGAAGGCTTCTAGCAAACTAGCAACTTCTCTTTCCCGTCCATAGAGCTTTTGCGGAATCATAAATTGGCTGTAGGAATCTAGTTGACCTATCATAAAGGGGAAAATCTCTCCAGCCGAAAGCATCTGCTGGCAGGTTTCCAAGTCAATTTTTATTCCGAAAGCACTTTGATATCTATCTTCAGCAGTTTTAGATAATAATTTCATTACAATTTCAGAAACTGCATCCGGGATTTCTGGATTGACCTTTTTAGGTGGTATGGGTGCTTTAGCTATATGGCAATGAACGAGTTCTAGGGGGTCTTTTGCGGAAAAAGGTAGCTTACCCGTCAGCATTTCATAAAATGTAATACCAAGGGAGTAAAAGTCGGTACGGTAGTCCACTGACCGGTTCATTCTGCCGGTTTGTTCCGGTGAGATATAAGCAATAGTTCCTTCTAATAAGTTGGGATTTGTGACAGTTTGATTTTCTCGCTCTAAAAGAGAAGCAATGCTAAAATCAATAATTTTTACTTCTTTTGTCTCTGAGTCAATTAGGATATTTGAGGGTTTAATGTCTTTATGGATTACATTACTGTGATGAATTTCTCCCAGAGTTTTTGCCAACTGAATTCCGATTTTTAGAAAGGCGTTTATAGCCAAGGGTTGATTGTTAAGAAAATCTTTCAAAGATTGACCGCTAAAATTTTCTACTATCAGCGCTAAGCCGTTATGATAGTTTTCTAAGGCTATGGGTTTGACTATTCCTTGACTGTCTAAATGTCGGAGTATTTTATGTTCGTGTCTTAATCGGGAAATTTCTTCGATTGTCGGATGCTCAGCTTTGAAGGTTTTGATAATTGCTGAGGTTCTATCACTCTCTTTGATGCCGCGATAAATAATAGTATTGACACTTTCGTAAATAGCTGCGCTTAGGTTGTAACCCAAAATAGTAATGCTCATGTGCGTAATTTCACTAATAACAAGTTTAAAAGCAGGCGGTATTTCAGTAGGTCTACTGATATTTATGACAGAACAGAATTAAAAAACAATTTTCAATGCACTATAAATAAGTATAATCAAAGCTTTTTGAAGAATATTTAAATTTTAACAAATCTCAATATGGTTGTTTGGTAGTTAATATGCGAGAATATTAAAAATATATTAAATGTTTAAGTAAAGTCATGAAAAAATTCACGGCAAAATTGCTGCATATACCGATGTGATAGTAGAGGATAGCTGGGACACAGAAGAGACGATTATTTTATCGCTTAGAGTAATAAAGAAAACAGCAGTTGATCCACTATGTAGTCCAACCAATTATTGTCTTTATCAAAATAAGGTAGTCCTACATAGTCACGACTACCTTATTTTAACAGCAAAAAATGGCTGTACTTGCTTGAAAATACCGATTTTTGTTATTATTGTTAAAACTCAACTAAATTCCTATGAAATCAACTACTAGGGCGCTGAAAGAATGGAATGTAGCAGTTAATGCTTTGGAACAAGGTCAAACGATTGTGCTGTTGCGGAAGGGGGGAATTCGCGAGCAAGCAGGACAGTTCAATGTCAATGAGAAACAGGTTTTGCTGTATCCAACTTTTGAACACCAACAGCCTGATTTATTAAAACCGGATTTTGCGAGTCAGGTAAAAACTGTAGAATCTGGTTGGCATCCGGAAAATATTAGAATTGGCAGTTGGGCGGAGATTACTGATGTTTTTTTGGTAGCTTGGGAACCGGCAATTACGGCGCTATTTTCGTACCATATTTGGAATGAAAATTTTGTCAGCGATCGCCTGAAATGGAAACAAAATCAGCCAATTTATATTTTATTGCTGCGGGCTTATCGCCTTGCAGAAACCCGCGAAATTCCATACATTCCTGAATACGGCGGTTGCCGTTCTTGGATCGATTTGGCAGATGCTATTTCGCTGGAGGGGAGCCAAGCTGTTTTGAGCGATCGAGAGTACATTGAACGCTCCAATGAAATCCGCAATTTGATAGCAAATCCTGCGAATGCTTCTGGTTCGCAGAGAGTGACAACGCTGACGGAAGGTAGCCAGGATTTTAGTCCTCATTAATAGTTTTTAAGGTACTTTTCGAGAGGCGCGCTTCTACCACACCCAGCCCAAAATCCGCAGCTAAGGCCATTAAAGCCGCCGGAATTGCCCCAGCCAAAAGTAACTGATTGTTGACGGTAGCAACGCCGCGAAAAATAAACACCCCCAAGCCACCCGCGCCAATTGCAGCGGCGATTGTAGCAAGTCCGATCGCAATTACTGTGGCAACTCGCACGCCCGCCAGAATCACGCCCAGTGCCAGGGGAATTTCCACTTGCCATAACAGTTGCATATCAGTCATCCCCATGCCTCTTCCTGCTTCCGTAATCGCTGGATCGACGCCGACAATACCGGTATAAGTATTGCGGATAATAGGCAGTAAAGAATACAAAGTGAGGGCGATAATTGCCGTGTTATCGCCTATTCCACCCACTACCGGCACCGGGATTAGCAAGCCAAACAAAGCTAAACTGGGAATTGTTTGCATAATATTAGCAAATCCCAAAATGGGCTTTTTCAATTTTGGTTTTCTCGTGACTAAAATCCCGAGGGGAATCCCCACACTAATAGCGATAAAAATTGCAACAGTTACTAAATATAAATGCTCGGTGGCGCGCTGAATTATCTCCGCGCCATAGCGGTTGATAAAAATTATCATCGGGTAATTGGTTATTGCTGATTGCTGTCAACCTTATAAATCATTTTCTATTTCAGGACTTGGTTCACCAGGATAGAAGCGAGAGTCCAGAATTTCCTCAAAGCTATAAAGGCAATTTTGAGGAAATGTTTTGAGAGGTAAATCAGTTTCTCCTACTGCCAAATCTCTACCGTTTTGATAAGCTTCTTGGAAAGCTTCTTGCAAGTAAGGTTTCAGACTGGGGTTATCTTGTATCAGTCTCTGAGTGTCCCGCCGCTGCACTCGAATTGTAGACAGCCAGCTACGACTCCGCTGCTGGGGCTGATATTGCCACTTCAGCAAATGTCCCAGCAAAATGCTCAAACGATTTCTAAGCTCTTGACGTTCCTGTTTGCCCAAAGATTCAATCTCTTCAATTAAATTGGGCAAGTCAAGTTGACTCCACTGACACTTGCGAAGTAACTGGGCTTGTTCTTGCGTCCAAGCATAGAAGTCTGTCTCGTAAAGACTGTGCATCGTTTGATTATCAGCTTAGTTACTAAAACTATATTATCCAACTTTTGCTAAAATTATTCTAATCTAGCTACTTGCAAACAGTCAATAAATGCGCGAGCTTCTGGATGCTGAGATTTTAGAAAATCATCGGGCGATCCCACTTCAACCAACCGTCCGTCTTGCATCAAACCAATTCTAGAAGCTAACAAAAAAGCTTCTTGAATGCCGTGAGTCACAAAAATCACAGTTTTGCCGAGTTGCTGCTGCAATTGACCAAATTCTCGCTGCAATTCCAGACGAGTAATCGGGTCTAAAGCACCAAACGGTTCGTCCATTAACAATATCGGAGGGTCAGCCGCCAGTGCTCTAGCGACGCCTACCCGCTGCCGCTGTCCCCCGGATAACTGATGGGGATAGCGTTTGGCGAAGTGCTGGGGGTCGAGGTTGACTAATTCTAACAGTTGCCGGACGCGAGATTTAATACGATCGCCCTCCCAACCTTCCAATTTCGGCACTAAACCGACGTTTTGCTCGACGGTAAAATGGGGAAATAAACCGATTTCTTGAATCACATAGCCAATTTTTCGACGCAGTTGAATGGGGTTCCACTGAGTTGTCGGTTTTCCCATGACAAGAACTTCACCGCTGCTTGGCGTTAGTAAATTGTTAATCAATTTCATGGTGGTAGTTTTACCACTCCCGCTTCGTCCCAGCAATACTAAAACTTCTCCTTGCAGCACTTTGAAATTGAGTTTGTCTACTAAATGCCTGCGGTTGAGGCGATATGTAACGTCGAGGCATTCGACAGCAACTTCATTATTGAGAGGCATGATTAGTTTGGGTGATTTTGGTTTTGAGCAACTTAAAATCGGCGACCATCGGAAAACAATTCCTAATCTAAAATCTAAAATCTAAAATCGACTTGATTTTGCCATTCTAGCAATAAGGCTCGACATTGGAGGCAAGTTAATTTTTTAAGCAAGTCGCGAATTCCGTCTCGGGTGACAGGATATTCAGCACCGATAAGTTCGGGGTTTACTGTTGCTGTAGGGTGCAATTCTGCAACAAAACCGTAGAGTTTTTGATTGGAGAAGGAACTGTTTATTGCCCAGCCGACGGTGTTAATCGGTTCGATGCGGGCGATCGCGCTTTCTGTCACGCCTAGCTCTTTTTTGAGTATAGCTGGAACTTCCGCTGCTGGCGTGGCTTCGGCTTCTACGCGACCGCCGGGAAAATCCAGGGTTGCTTCTGCCACGCCGGGGCGATACATCGGTGGCGGAAACAGCAATTTGTCACCTTGAATGGTCAAGATTACAACTGAATCAGCTCTTTCTACTCGCCAATATTCTACTGTTTTTCCTTCTGTTGTTTCGAGATGTTCCGCGATGAGTTTTACCCAACGAGAGTTGATTTCTACAAAGCGGTCTAGAGTTTTCCACTGGGATTTTGGAGTTGGGTTCATGTCGGAATTTTTGAAATAAATCAGATGTTGCTTGCTATGGTAGGCGATTTTTGCCGAGCTGAACAATAATGATCGACCTTTTCAGCTTTGAGCCAGTGTTTTCCTCTCGATTGTAAATTTTTGCTACAAGCTTACACATTCGCCTAGATAATTCGGTAACATAGACTACAGAATTAAAGTTTATCTGCGCCTTCGCTCTGCGTTGTTTCAACCAGGCACTGGTGCAGACTCTTAGCTCAAAAGGAGTAGTTATGCAACTGCAAACAGATATTCGTACTTGGCAATCCCAAGCAACGCCAGGAAGCTTCGCCAGTGTCCGCGACTGGGAAAAATTTGGCTGCGCCGTACCTGCACCAAAATTGGCTCCTTCTATGTGGGTTAAATTGTTCAATCCGCCAACAGCATTCAGCTTTGACGAAGCGTGGCTGTTGTGTGAATGTTCTGATGACAAGTGGCTAGCTTGGATTCCTGATTATGGCGAAATTTTACTGAGTACACATGAATTTTGCGCTACTAAATCCTAAATTACGCAGACAAACTTTCATAAACCGGGTGTTAAAATCCATATCCCTCGGGTTCCACGGGATATTTTGGACAAAAGCTGGTTTCTGCGTAATTATGTCGTTTGCAGTGAGGAATGCAAGTCCTCAAAGTTTGATAAGGACTTGCATTCCTCTCTGCAAACCCCTTATATGATGTCGTTCCAGCGGACATCATATAAGTCCTAATAGATATTAATTGAAATTTCGCCAACAAAAAGAGCAATAGAAAACCTATTGCTCTTTTTGTTCAAAAACACTCTCTAGTTTTTATCTGTAGATAGCGGAACTTATATCAAGTGGTCTCGATTGACCCTAATATCGCTGCGGTGACGGGTTTACTGTATTGATGCTTGCATGGAAGATATTGGTGAACCCGCCCTTACAGCAATTACGGTCAATTTAGCCGTCATGATATTGCTGGTTTATTTGCAAACTGCACGGTTATTTACGTTTCTAACAATCGTGCCTACTCTGCCATTAATCCGAACCGGGTTCTTCGTGCTGGCTCGAATCAAGAGAGGCTGTTTGGCGAGACATTCTCTGATTGATGTTGCCCAGGCGGTGAGAGCTCCGGTGTATTCTGTACGACCCGCTGGGGCGCGAAACTGATCGGTAATTAGGAAATCCGAGGTGATGCTAGTGTCAGTACCAACATTGGTAATAATGGGAAAGTCAAAGGCTCTGGGCAAGGTTCTGTCCTGGATTCTGCCCGGTAGCAACTGGTATTTCATTGAGCCACCCTTGTAGTCAAAATCTACTTGAGGGCTTGTGGGAGGGCTTGTTTGAGCCAACCCAGGAACAGGCAGGCTGGCTACCAAAACGGTGCAAAAACTCCAAAATAATTTCGATTTCATCTGATTCATCTCCTCAACTTTATGACGATTAGCACTAATTAGGTAGGCTCTAAAAACAGTAGCTTTTATGAAAAAAGCGCCTCATGACATTGAGCTTTTGAGTTTTAGTTTAATCTACCTAATTTATTACCAAACATTCTCAAAAATGTTATAAGTGGTTGGCCTGACAAACTGTAGAATAGTTTCAGTTGAGTTAGATATTTACACATCTGAAGTTGTTACAGCATTTGGGAGTCGGTTTTACCAGAATGATTCATTTTTGAGCGATGTCATTGGAACTTTATCAAATTTTGTCTCAGATATCAAGTTTTGCCGATCGCCTATCACGTTTTAACACTGGTTTGCGGCTCGATCGAGCTTTGACTGTTGCAAGGTATACCAAAGCGAGAAAGATGCTAGAGTGCACCAATGGGCGTTTGAGTATTTTCAGGCGACAATAGACAGAGAAGGGGCTTGAAAATAGGTGATTTTAGTGGAAGATAGTAAATTTATCGACGTATCGGACATTATGGGTGTTCCCGCAGCTCCGGCGGGTTACAAATCCGGCTTTGTGGGTATTGTCGGACGCCCGAATGTCGGCAAATCAACGCTGATGAATCAGTTGGTGGGGCAGAAAATTGCAATTACTTCGCCGGTGTCTCAGACGACGCGCAACAGGCTGCGGGGCATCCTAACGACACCGGAAGCACAAATTATTTTTGTAGATACTCCCGGAATTCACAAGCCGCATCACCAATTGGGCAAGGTTTTGGTGCAGAATGCCCGCACAGCGATTCAGTCGGTGGATGTGGTGCTGTTTGTGGTGGATGGTTCCGTGGAATCGGGAGGGGGCGATCGATATATTGTCGAAATTCTCAGCAATTGCAAAGTTCCGGTGATTTTGGGGATGAATAAGTTGGACGAACAACCGGAGGATTCCGTGTTGATCGATCGAACTTACGAGCAAATTGTCAATCCTGAGTGGCCGGTGGTGAAATTTTCGGCTCTCACGGGCGAGGGTGTCGAGCCGCTGCAACAATTGTTAATCGAACATTTGGACGTTGGGCCTTATTATTATCCGCCAGATTTGGTGACTGACCAGCCGGAACGCTTTATTATGGGCGAATTGATTCGGGAACAGATTTTGCTGCTGACGCGGGAAGAAGTGCCGCATTCCGTAGCAATCGCGATCGACATTGTTCAAGAAGAAGCAAAAATTACGCGCATTCTGGCGACAATTCACGTCGAACGCGATTCCCAAAAAGGCATTTTAATCGGTAAAAGCGGCAGTATGCTCAAGTCGATCGGCAGTGCGGCCCGGGAACAGATTCAAAAGTTAATTGAAGGCAAAGTGTATTTAGAATTATTTGTCAAGGTGCAGCCGAAATGGCGGCAGTCCCGCACTCGTTTGGCGGAATTGGGCTATCGCGTGGAAGAGTGAAACTTTGGCAGTTGGCAGTTGGGGTTCTTCCGTTCTATGAATCAAGAATCGAGCACGACTTTCGCTCTGAGAGAGTTTCATCGGGGCCGGAGAGTCGGTACAAACCCCCGCTTAACAACTAGAAGGCCATTCCAACAACAGTACACTAAACTGAGAGCAGCCCCATTCGCCCCAGTTGACCTATGCCGCGTTGGTTCAATACTGCTGGCCCATGCCAAGAAGACATTCATTACGCACTGTCGCCCACGGTACGCTTACCAAGCTTAGAACGGTTAATCGCTCAACGCAACTATTTCGTCATCCATGCACCCCGGCAAGTGGGAAAAACCACCGCCATGCTGGCGTTAGCCAAACAACTCACCGACAGCGGACAATACACCGCCGTGATGCTGTCAGTTGAAGTGGGCGCACCCTTCAGTCAAGACATTGCTGGTGCAGAAGAGGCTATTTTGGGGGCTTGGCGAGATAACAGTTCCGTCCGTCTCCCACTCGAACTGCAACCGCCTGACTGGACAGCGATGCAATCGGGACAGAAAATTCGGGCTGCTTTACAAGCTTGGGCACAAGTTTCATCTCGTCCTTTGGTGGTTTTCATCGACGAAATTGACGCATTGCAAGACCAAGCTTTGATTTCTATTTTGCGACAACTGCGCGATGGTTATCCCAATCGCCCGAAAGCGTTTCCGCAATCGGTGGGCTTAATTGGTTTGCGGGATGTTCGCGATTACAAAGTGGCTGCGGGGGGAAGCGATCGACTCAATACATCCAGTCCGTTTAATATTAAAGTGCGATCGATTACTCTGAGAGATTTTAATGCAGAAGAAGTCGCCGAACTCTACGCGCAACATACCGAAGATACCGGACAAGTTTTTACACCTGAAGCGGTAGCCTTAGCTTTTGAACTGACTCAGGGACAACCTTGGTTAGTGAATGCTTTAGCTAAGGAAATTGTAGAAGAATTAGTTACCGATGAATCTATAGAAATTACACCACAACATATTTTAGAAGCCAAAGAAATTCTCATAAAACGACAAGATACGCATTTAGATAGTTTGGCAGAACGACTGCGAGAAAACCGAGTCAAAGCCATTATCGAGCCGATGCTAGCCGGACGAGAATTGCCAGAATCTTCTAATGACGATCGCCAATACCTCGTAGATTTGGGCTTGCTCAAACGAGATCCAGCCGGGGGTTTAGTCATCGCCAATCCGATTTATCGAGAAGTGTTGCCGCGAGTTTTGGCGCAAGGGCCGCAAGATAGTTTACCGATTATCCGTCCGAGTTGGTTGAACGATCGCGGCGAACTACTACCAGATGCACTCCTGCAAGCGTTTCTTGCGTTTTGGCTGCAACATGGCGAACCGTTACTCAAAAGTGCGTCTTATCCCGAAATTGCACCGCATTTAGTGTTGATGGCGTTTCTGCATCGGGTGATTAATGGTGGGGGAACGTTGGAACGGGAATATGCGATCGGACGCGACAGAATGGATTTATGTTTGCGTTATGGTGAGGTAACATTGGGAATTGAACTGAAGGTTTGGCGCACTCGGAAAGTCGATCCGTTGAGTAAAGGCTTGGAACAGTTAGATGGATATTTGGCTCGATTGGGACAAGATGAAGGGTGGTTGGTGATATTCGATCGTCGCGAGAATGCACCCGAATTAGAAGAACGACTGAATACTGAAATTCATCTGACACCAATGGGGCGAACCGTTACAGTTATTCGTGCGTGAAGAAGTTGTGATGAATGTTTTGGTTCTGGCGATCGCCGAAAGTGTGCGATCGACTCTAATCTAAAATATAATTAAGAAGCGGTTGACACACACGATCGATCTGCGGTATTACTCGATTATATCCAGTATTGTACCGTAACTGCAATACAATTATTCGATCGCGCACCCATGCAACAGCTAGTATATCTAATCTTTTCGCCAAACCTCAAACGAGGAGATTCTCAAAAATTCCAACTATGAACTACCGAAACCACATCACGATCGAAGCAAATAAACGCGGTGGTAAACCTTGTGTGCGAGGCTTGCGAATTACGGTTTATGAAGTGCTTGAGTACCTGGCTTCCGAGATGACCGAAGCAGAGATACTTGAAGATTTTCCCGATTTAACACGGGAAGATTTAAAAGCCTGCATTGCATACGCGGGAGTTTAACACGATCGCATTATTTTACCAAGACAAGTATTTATCACTGCTTGCCTTACCATAAAACTATGATGGCTTCTTTTCTTGTATTTTTTGCGCGTAATTGGCGATCGTCCCCTAAAAAACAATAAATCACTTAAAAATACTAATGTTTTGGGTAGGATTGCGATCGCTGAATCAAGAATTTTGGAAATGTAAAGATTTTTATACTTTTGTTCTTCGGTTTAGAGTAGTTGGTATTGTTAGGGGCGGAAGGGCGATTGGTCTTCATAGCATTCCATTTAGGGGGGCTAAACTGTAGCTAAACCAAAATTAAGTTAACGAGAAAAAAAATGTCACTTGACACCTATCTTGACAAAGCGCTCGCCGACGGATATGCAGAGATTAAAGGGGAAGGTAAAAAAGAGCGTATTTACTACCTTACTGCTGATCATTCTGAGCGTTGGTCTGATCCCGAAGAGAAGATTAGGGCTGAGTTTTGGGCTGAATTAATTTATAAGTATGAGTACGACGATCCTAAGCTGATTAAGTTTGAGGTAAAAGTACCTCGGCGGACTCCTAATGATCTAGCAGATTTGGTGATTTACAGGGATGAGGAATGCAAAGATCCTTATTTCGTTTTTGAAATTAAGCGATCGGATATTAGTGATGCTGAATTTGCCCAGTCGATTGAACAGGTTTGTGGAAATCGTGCTAGTTTAGGTGCGCCTTTTTGTGGTTCGATCGCAGGTTTAACCCGTCGTTTACTGCGCTTCGATGATAAGCAGAAATATCCATCGATGGAGCGCGATCGCAACCATTTAACGGATATTCCCAAGCGATTTGGTAAGCCTCCTGAATGGAGATTTTATAAGAATAAGGAGGGACAAGATTTAAGCGCTGTTCCCCGTGAAGAGTTACGTTCTGCCATTCGGAAGTGTCATCAAACGCTTTGGGAAGGTGGTCGCCGTAGTCCGATTGCTGCTTTTGGTGAGTTTTGTAAGCTTGTTTTTGTGAAATATCGAGATGAGAAAAATCCTGATCTTGAGGATGAACAGCCCTATGCGTTTCAGCGTCGTGATGGTGAAAGTAGTGAGGATTTATCGAAACGGATCTTGAAGCTCTATGCAAATGAGCAGGAAAAAGAACCAGGCGTTTTTACTGAAAAAATTAATATCGATCCTCCTGTAATTGCTCAAGTCGTAGAACATTTAGAAGCTTTATCTCTTGATCGGACTGAATTGGATACAAAGGGAGTTGCTTTTGAAGAGTTTATGGGTGGATTCTTCAAAGGTGATTTTGGTCAATATTTTACGCCTCGTGAATTGATTGCGTTTTCAATTGAGCTATTGAATCCAGAGCGTAAGCATCTTGTTCTCGATCCTGCTTGTGGTTCAGGTGGTTTTTTGCTTTATGCCCTCGATCATATTCGCCGCGAGGCAAATCGGCGTTATCCTAACCACAAAACTGATGCCCGTCAAAGTCGGGAGCATTATAAATATTGGCATGATTTTGCAGAGCATAATCTATTCGGGATTGAAATTAATGAAGAGTTAGCCCGTGTTGCGAAGATGAATATGATCATTCATGATGATGGTCATACGAATATTGTGGGGCATGATGCCCTTGATTTTTTGGATAGGTTAACTATTCTCAAGCCTGAATTGTCTCCAAATAAGTTTGATATGATTTTGACTAATCCGCCTTTTGGGTCGGTGGTGAAGTCAACAGAGAAAGGTGATAGTTATTTAGAGCAGTTTGATTTACGGCGCTATTTGAATAAGGCAACAACGGATACTGAGCCAGATGAATCTACGCAAAGTGAACGCAATGCGAAACGGGGTTCTAAGGCAGTAAAGGCAAGAACTAGCATTAAAACGGAGATTCTGTTTATTGAGCGAGTTTGGTCGTATCTCAAGCCGAAGGACGGACGGGCGGCAATTGTTTTGCCTGATGGAATTTTAACTAATTCCTCTTTGCAAGGGGTAAGAGATTGGATGCTTTCCCATTTCCAAATTTTGGCGGTGGTGAGTTTGCCTCAGTTTGCTTTTGCTTATTACGATGCAGGGGTAAAGGCGAGTATTGTCTTCTTAAGAAAGTTAAGTGAAGGTGAGATTGTGCCTGATGATCAGCCGATGTTTATGGCGTTGGCGGAAAATATTGGCTATGACGCAACGGGACGGAAGACTTTTAATGTAACGGTTGAGAGTGAAACGCCAGAAAGGGAAAAGATTGAATGCCATAGTTGCGATCTGTTTGATTATCGGGTTTATTTTGAGTGGAATACGTCTAATCCCAAAGAATTAGGATGGAGTGAGCGTTATCGTGAGATTATTCCTAATACTGGTCTAGTCGCTCAGTGGCGAGAGTTTCAAAGAGATCCTTCACCTTTTTTCGTCTAAGCCCTGTTGCTGGTAATCAAGTTAAAAGTTTTGCTATGCAACAGGGCGGGATCACGGGACGCATTGATGTTACATTTCACCAGCCTGGGATACGGAAAAATCTAATGCGTGTGGAGTCAGCTAATTTTCCAACTAAAAACCTTCGAGAAACTCTTACAGAAATATGCTATGGAACAAGTACACCTCCAACTTTCTTTCTTCCCAGTGTTGATACAGTTCCTTTTGTAAGAGCTACTGATATTAAGGAAGGTCAAATTCAATTAGAAAATCTACTTCATATTTCTTCAGAACAGCCGCCCAAAATGGATAAGTGTCTTTTGAGTGGAGGTGAGGTAATTGTAGTCCGCAGTGGTGCAAATACTGGAGACAGTGCTTTTATCCCCTATGAACTTGCAGGTGCTTATGCTGCCTATGATCTTATTTTAAAGTTTAAAAATACGATCAATCCAAAATTTGTTGCATATTTTCTTGATACTGAAATAGGAAGATTGCAATTAAACCTGGTTCGTGGTCGCTCGGCTCAACCTCATGTTAATGCTGAAGAAGTTTCTGAAATTCGGATTGTTTTACCTGACTTAAATAAACAAGTTGAGTTAGTTGCTGCTATGGATAAGGCGCGATCGCAGCGAAAACAAAAACTAGCAAAAGCCGATGCCCTTCTCTCTAGCCTGGATAAATTTATTTTAGATACGCTTAACTTCAGATTACCACCTCCTGATAATCGTAAAGTATATGCAACCACCTTATCTCAAATGATAGGGGAGCGTATAGATCCTTATTCAAATAAGCCGTATTTTCAAAAGCTATTTAATGCTATCCAAAACTCACCACACAATGTTTTAACTCTTATCAATCTATCAATTCGTATTTTCTCTGGTACAACACCTTTAGCAAAAGGTGAGGCTTATGTTGATCCACCTAATGGAGTTCGTTTTATTAGAAGCGGAGAAATTACAACGGAAGGAACTGTTACCCCAACAAGTGAAGTACACATCAGCGATGAAATTCATACAGGCAAAATGAAAAGCTCTCAACTGCAAAAAGGAGATTTATTAATTGCTATTGTGGGCGCGACTATTGGAGCAGTAGGAATTTACAACCTTGATGAACCTGCTAATATTAATCAAGCAATAGCCTCTGTTCGACTTAGTAATAACGAGGTCTTAGGCGAATATATTTGTTGGTATTTGCGCTCCAGCATTGGTCAAAGACTCTTAGACTACTTCAAGCGTCCAGTTGCAAGAGCAAATATTAATTTAGCCGAAGTAGGTGAAATACCAATCATTATTCCTGATTTACAAATTCAAGAAACAGTTCTTACGGAAGTTTATAATCGTCGATCTGAAGCCCAACGCCTACGCTCCGAAGCTGAAACGGGATGGCAAGCTGCCAAACAATGGTTTGAAGATCAACTGTTGGGAGGTAGCTGATTGTGATTTTTGAGTTTGTGATTGTTTATCAGCAAGATACTGACACAGATATTAGACAAATCATAATAGACACATTAACCAATTCCCTACAAGATAACTATGATGAATTTGAGACTGATATAGTCGAGCATATGATCATTTTACAAACTCTAAGGATCGGAAATCAGTCAACTAATGAAGACGGCAACACAACCCAAACGATCATTCTAGGATTTACCCTAGACCTACCTGAAGAAACCAACGAACCCGACAAAGTTGTTGAAGAATTTGCCAAAGCCTTAACCGAAGTACCTAATCCAATCTCTCATATAGTTAAATTTGAAGATCCTCTATTGCAAGCCAAACTAGCCCAATGGTCAGCAGAGATATTTGCTATTGAAATGAAATTAAGACGAGTTCTCACTCTGATCTATTTAAAGGCCTATCAAGGTGTAGAACCTTACAAACTCTTAAGAGATGAGAAAGAACAACTAGCTGCCAGAGAGAAGCCAAGCGATAGAGAGATGCAAGAAGCTCTTGAAAATCAATTTTTTCATTTGCTCTTTAGCCAATACGTCAACTTAAATCAACGTCCTGACCCAAAAATCAATGATTTACTAGAAAATATTCGTAACTTCATCCAATATGACGAACTTCAGGCAGAAATTAACCGTAAACCAGTTGAAGATAGCAATGATGCTGATTTCTTAGCAGGGCTTAGAGATAAAATAAGTGCAATTGAAAAAATGCGTAACTGTATAGCCCATCACCGCCGTCCTTCTTCGAGAACAGAGCAAGGCTATACAAATGCCCAGCCATTGATCAGTCAATTACTTAATGAGTACCTTGAGAGATGGTCTTGGAGTGAAGCGGCTGAAGGTCAGTCTGATGAAGAATCTACCCCTTTATGATCAGATAGGAAAGACGCATAACCGTTATCTCCGATCCCAAACCAAACTAACTCAATAGTAAGGGCTAAAGCCCTTACTATAAAAAAATTAAGCAGGAAGTTGGATAGAAAATGGGTAGAATAAATAGACACGCTTCGATCGCGCACCCATGCAACAAGCTAGTAGATCCAATCTTTTCGCCAAACCTCCAACGAGGAGATTCTCAAATGCCATTAACTGAACTAATGTCCAAAATCCAGGAACTTTCAAAAATTGACAAGCTTCGGCTGATGCAGTTTCTGGCCACAGAACTGGTCAAAGAAGAAGATGCAACAAACTTTTTTGTTGCCGATCGAGAGTATCCGGTCTGGTCGCCTTACAATTGCTCTGAGGCTGCCAATGTTTTAATGAATCTTCTGACGACAAAACAACAAGAACAGAATGATTGACGCTCAGAGATTTCCCTACAAAATCATTGACAGCAGTCTTGGCATGGTCGATCGAATGCCGTATCTGCCATTGACACTCAGCCTGAACGGTCAATCATTGAACGCTGAGGGCTTATTAGATACAGGCGCAAGCGTTAATGTTTTGCCCTACGAGTTAGGGCTACAACTGGGCTTAGTCTGGGAAAATGAGACACTCTCAGTCGTATTGGCTGGGAATTTGGCTCGATTTGAAGCCCGCGCAGTCGTTGTTAATGCTCGAGTTAGTTCATTCCCAACGCTTAACCTGGCATTTGCCTGGACACAAGCAACCAATGTACCTTTGATTTTGGGGCAAGCTAATTTCTTCTTCGAGTTTGATGTCTGTTTCTTCCGGGCACGTTCAGAATTTGAAATCCGTCCTAAGCAGAGTGAATAGAAATGAAGACACTCCAACTATACCGTTATCTCGCAAACGCTGTCTGACCTTGCAGATGATTCGGAAGCTCGATCGAGAGCTTGACAAATCAGAAAATTGGTAGAATCAATAGATACGCTTCGATCGCGCACCCATGCAACAAGCTAGTAGATCCAAAAAAAAGATGTTTGTGTAAATCGTTAAAATAGTACCAAAAATAACCAAGGAGAAACCCATGTTAACCCTAGAAATGGCAATCCAAAAAATCCAACATTTTTCCCCCGAACAACGCAATAAAGTTATTGAATTTATCGAATTTCTAGAATTTCAAGCCAGCCCAACTAAAACGATAGAACCAAAAAAAGATGACTCCAATCAAGAACAATCCTTTTTTGAGCTAGCGGGAATCTGGGAAGAAAAAAATATCACTCTAGACGACATTCGCAAAGACGCCTGGGGCAAAGAAAACCAATGATTTTGTGTGACACCAATATTCTCATCGAATTCTATAAAAACAATACCGCCATCATTCAAGAACTACGACAAATCGGCAGCCAGAACTTAACCATTAGCATTATCACCAGAGCATAACTGTACTATGGCGCACTCAACAAAAACGAACTAAACCGCATTCAAAAACACCTCGACTTATTTCAAAATATTCCCATCGATCGACTCATCTCAGAGCAATTCATTCAACTCATGGCGCAATATTCCCTAAGCCATAAACTCACAATTCCCGATGCCATGATTGCCGCCACCGCCCTAACCCATAACCTTAGCCTTTATACCCTAAACCTCAAAGATTTTCGCTTTATCCAAGGCTTAAAAATATATGAATCTTCCCTGTCCCCATGACCCAAACCGAAGCAGTGGGGTAACAGCTTCAGCGCACCGAACAATTCAAAAAAGGCTTGCTGCAAAAAATGTTTGTGTAAATTAGGGAATAGGGAATAGAAATAAACTCCATTTCGAGAGAAATCGGAGGCAATGAGGTGGTTAGCCGAGTTCGGTAGGAGAGAGGAATTAAGCAAGTCCCGATTGATGAAGTCAAAAACGACCTGTCAGGTTATTTGCAAGTTGCCGACAAGGAAAGGGAATCAGCATTGAGGCAATGAAGGCGAAATATAACAACCCGAATGCAGCGGACGGACGAGAGTCGCTGTGCTGAGTCCTGAGATAGCTACCGCCACTGATTGGGAGCGTTATCTCGCAAACGCTGTCTGACTTTGGAGATGATTCGGAAGCTCGATCGAGAATTAAGGATTCCGGTAGATAAATGTCGCCCTACATTACCCACACTAATTGCTGCTTTATTCTACGATTTATCAACAGATAAAGAAATCAAAATCCCTTCAATCGGTGAAAAACGGGAACGGGAATTGCGCTCTCCTACAGCTAGGACTTGATATGATATCTACGAGCAAGCCAACTGGTTGAGCCAACAATCCCCGTACCTTGATAGTCGGGGAGTGTCAACAACAACTATCAAGGCAACTCAACCGAACTCGGTTTAGCAATGTGAGGCAAGCCCCAGCCTAATTTTTCCCGCAAAATGTGGAAAAACTCAAAAGATTGCACCCGAATAAACCGGGCTTGGTACGGCGCTCGCTCGACTTGCACCCAATCCTCGGGCAGAACATAACATCCGCCGTTACCGTCTACCACCATTACCAGGCGGTTTGGACTCGCTGGCAAAATCTTGACCGGCTCGGTGTTGGAAAACACCAAAGCCCGCGAAGCCATTGAATGCGGGCAAATAGGCAGCAACTGCAGCACCGGCACTCCGGGAATGATGACAGGCCCACCGGCAGAAAGGGCGTAAGCTGTCGATCCTGTCGGAGTTGCGATGATGACTCCATCTGCGGCAATGTCAATAGAGGCGTGCTGGCCGATCGCCACTTCAAAATGACACATACAAGTCAGCGGTTCCCGGTGCAGCACCATTTCATTGAGACAAAGAGCTTCCCAGAGGCAGTCGTTTTCTCGAAACAGCCGCACCGCCAGCATCGATCTTTCTTCTATTTCGTATTCTCCGGCGATTACCTTTTCCAAAGCTTGCGGCAGCAAGTTCAGGTAAGTTTCTGTTAAAAAGCCCATGTGACCGGTATTGACAGTCAGCAGCGGCACTCCAATCGGAGCGACTTGGCGAAATGCCGACAGCACCGTACCGTCGCCGCCCAAAACCACTGCAAACTCCATGTCGCTGTCAAAACCGGGGGGGACGAGTTGGTCGATCGGATTGTGGCACATCGGGCGATCGGGGCTAGAATAGCCCAGAATTCCTCCGGAACCAGAAACCGAGCAAACCTCCCAGCCGCGGGCAGTCAGCTTGTCTTCCAACTCTGCGGCGATGCGACAAGCCACAGGTTTAACATCGTTGTATATAATTCCTGCTTTCGGCACTTTAAAATGTAAAGGGCATTTTTTGTTTACTCCGTTTTTTAGTTTTAAGCTGCTCGTACTCTATTTCCTTGAGCTTCTTCATAATCAGATTAAAGTATTCTTCGAGATAAGACTCCAAAGTAGTAGTTTCTTTAGGGTCGATTCCGAAGACACTGTAAACATCATCCATCGGAGCTTTCAAGGGTTTTCCGGCTGCCAAAACTTCTGAAAAAGCCAATCTGTCAGCTACGTTCCAACTCCACTGAAAGAACTTAGCAAATTGACGAGTAGCCTTCAACAAGGCGTCTGGGGTGCGCGTAATTTTGGCTTGCTTCCCTGACAGCCGTTCGCACAACCGCACGATTTCGTCAGCATCCCAAGCGCGATTTCCCACCACCGGAAAGCTTTTTTTCTCGGTTTCAGGAACTGAAAGGGCCCGGACGGCAAATTTAGCAACGTCCTGAGTGTTCATGTAGGCAAGGGCGGATGGCTTGTTGGGCAGCCAGACTGCCTGATTGTCCAAAATCGGCATTGCATACAGGCTCAGCAGTCCTTGCAAAAAGCCGCAAGGTCTCAAGATTGTGTAGTCTAGACCGGATTCTGCTAAGAACAATTCGGTACAGCGCTTGATTTCCAACAAGGGGACTTGGGGATATTTCTCCGCATCGAGAAAGGAAAAGAATATGTAACGCTTGATGCCTGCTGCTGCTGCTGCTTGGATCAGCGATACTTTTCCGTCCCAGTCTACTCTTTTGATGCTGACAGAATCGGCTGCACTCGCTGTTGCTGCATCGATAATAGCACTGACGCCTTCTAGGGCCGGAGGCAGACTGTCTGGCTGGCAAAGGTTCCCCGGTACGAGTTCAGCGCCCCATTCTTTCAAAAATGCAGCTTTTCTGTAACTTCTGACTAAACAGCGCACCTGGTAGCCCTCGTCTAGGGCGCGGCGGGCTATTTGGCGGCCGAGAGTGCCGGTGGCACCTAAAATCAATAAAGTCATCTAGGGATTAATTATGAATCTTAAACTTTCAATAAGATGGTATCAGGTTTTTGTTAAGTTTGTTATAAAAACTTAACAAAAACCTGAAATTTTCTCATTTTAGGCTTGAGATATTCGGCAGAATGCTGGCTTTCGGCAGAAAGTAGACTCTAGAAGGCAGAAGGTAGAAGGCTTCTGAAGGATTGGTTGAAAAAAACTTATTCTTCGCGGCCTTGCAATTTGAGCAGGAGGAAGCCTCCACCTATACCCACGAAAATTAGGGAAAAGGACAAAAAGGCAGCAGTGAAAATTTCAGGATTCATGATTTTATATGTCCAATTGGGCGATCGCATTAAATAAAGATAATATAATTTGGGGCAACCAGGTACATGAATGCTAAAATTTCAGTGCCGAAATTGCTGTATTTTGTTGGAGAAAACTGCCTTGAGTCTCGATCGGGAATCACAACTAGCTGTAACTCTCGGAGATCCGGCGGGAATTGGCCCGGAGGTGATTCTCAAGGCATTGGCAGATCCCGCTGCTGGTTTGAGGGCAACGGTTATAGGTTCTAGGAGAGTTTTGCAGGAAACTTACGATAAGTTGCGATCGAGCAATCCAGCAGCAGAAGCGGCAAATCCCGAAAAATTAAACATTATTAATATCGAACCAGACAGCAAGTGGGGCGAAATTGTCCCCGGTGTCGGGAGTGCAGCTAGCGGGGCGGCTAGCTTTGCTTACATGGAAAGTGCGATCGCCCGTACCATTGCCGGCGAATTCTCCGCCATCGTGACAGGCCCGATTTCCAAAACTTGCTGGCAGGCGGCCGGTTACAATTATCCCGGACAAACAGAACTCCTCGCAGAAAGAGCAAAATCGCAGCGATTCGGAATGCTGTTTGCCGCCACATCTCCCCACAGTGGCTGGACGCTCGTAACTTTACTCGCTACCACACATATTTCCCTCCGTCAAGTCCCCGATGCGTTGAGTCCCGAATTACTGAGTGAAAAACTAGAATTACTGATAGACTGTTTGCGGGAAGATTTTGGGCTGGAAAGACCGAAAATTGCGATTTCTGGCTTAAATCCTCACAGCGGCGAAAATGGCAAACTCGGAAATGAAGAGCAAGACTGGATGATACCTTGGTTGGAAACGCAGCGCGATCGCTTTCCTCAAGTGCAGTTAGACGGGCCAGTCCCCCCCGATACCCTGTGGGTAAAACCGGCTAAAGTTTGGTACGGTTTAGCCAAGGAAGCTCACGACGGTTACTTGGCAATGTACCACGACCAGGGGTTGATTCCAGTAAAATTGATGGCTTTCGATAAAGCAGTCAACACTACAATTGGCTTGCCTTTTGTCCGCACCTCTCCGGATCACGGCACAGCTTTTGATATTGTAGGTCAGGGGATTGCAGATGCCTCCAGCATGAAGGCAGCATTGCAGTTGGCGGCCCAGTTGGCTAGTCGCAGAACAGCAGTTAAAATAGGGCGATAGCTTTAGTACGCCTGACGCTTGGAGAAATTGTGTCATTCCTATTGATTGTCGCTGGGGTGAGGCGGCAAGCAAGCTGGTAATTTACTTCGGTCGATAAAAATTACGTTTGGGTAGGGCAGTATGGCAGCATCTAATGATAATTCAGGCAAAATGTATCAGTCAGAAAAAGAGGTTTCTGATGCAACTCAGGCAAGTTCTAAAGCTGGAGAGCAACTACAGGAATTGCTAACCATACTGACTGAATTTCAGTTATTGAAGAAATCCAAAAAAGAGCCAAGCGAGATAAAATTACCGCTTGCGGAAAAATCTGTGCAGCGATTAGAGGATGAGGAAAATCGGCGCAAACAATTGTCTTTCCTGATCGAATCACCGAGTATTGTACCGGAAGTATTAACTAACGATGAAGAGATCCCCTCTCAAAGACGAGAAAAAAGTAATCAGGAACCCGATTTATCTATAGCGGCGAAGGGAGCAAAAAAAAATCCGCCGTCGGAGGAAGAATTAGAACAAGCAGTGGAGGAGTTTAAGCGGTTGCAGCAACTGCTGTTTGAAAGGGATTTACCGGAATTTTACAGTAATGTTTTGAGCGTGGAACAAAGGTTAGAAAATTGTGAGAAGTTGATGTCTGAACCCCAAGAGTTGATGACTTTACTGAGGCCGTTAATTCCTGAGTTAATGAGAGATGAATTAGAGGGGTTGAAGTCGGAATTAAAAAAGGCGGTCGAACTCGCTAGCAGCGATCAAATTAATAGGCTCGAATTGCAGACAAAAATAGCGGATTTGGAAAATAAAATTGCTAGCTTCAACCAGCAGCAACTGCCGAATTCAGAACAGTTAATGCAACGGCTGATGTTGGTGGTGGGCGAGCTGCTCAAGCGTAAGGTAGAGGAGTCTAAGTTAGAGGTAGCTTCGGCGATCGCACCAAAAGTCAATCAAGTAATTCACAATCAAAACGGACTTGAAGAACAGGTAGTAAGAATTGAAGATAGAGTTGCGAATATTCAGCAGCGTTACCAGCAGCAACCTGAAGATATAATCAAGCAGCTAGTACCAGTAGTTAGCGAGTTGCTAAACCGCAAAATTAGTGAATTAAAATCAGAGATTGTAGAAGCTGTTACCCCCTCAGTACAGGTAAGAATAGCTTGGGTAGAAATAGAAGAAAAAGTATTGAGCATCATCGAACGCCGACTGGCTACACAACAGTCGCCTATTCAGAAGCCAGAAGAGATACTGGCGATGCTAATGCCCGCAATAGCTGATTTGCTGAATCAGAAAATCGATGAATCAAAATTACAAGTAGCAGCGACGATTGAACCTTTGATAGAATCAGCAATTCTTCAAAGAGAAGTTCAAGGAAAATTGAGCGACGTAGAAAGTAGACTAAATAATCTTCAGCGACAGCAAAAATCTCAGCCGGAAGATATAATGGCAAGGTTAATGCCGTTAATGATTGAGTCGCTGAACCGGAAAATCGAGGAGACAAAGTTAGAGGTGAGAGAGGCGATCGCGCCTGGTGTCAACACAGCTCTTCAAAACAGCGGTATTGCAGCACAAATATTAAATAATGAAAGTAAGATTGTCGAAGTTCAGCAGCAAGTTTTAGCCGAGATAGAAGGGTTGATGGCAAGAATAATGCCAGTGATTGTAGAAATGCTGTCTCGAAACATCGGGGAAGCAAAGCTAGAGATAGAATCTGCGATCGGCCCCGCTGTCGATGCAATCATTCAGAATAAAAGGATCGATCAAAGACTCGGGAAGATCGAACAACAGATTGTGGCGATCGAACACCGGATTTATGAATCGACAGACTTGTTTACCGATTTACTGAAACCTTTGATTGACGAGCTGATGGTTAGCCATCACGCCCAACTGCAAAAGTCGGTCATAGAGTCTATTTTACCATTGTTAGATGAAGTTGTAAGTTATAATTACAGACTCAACGATAAAGTAGGGGAACTCGATCGCAAAATTACTGATGCTGAATGGGGAGGCAATCGGGAAGAATTACTTGCCCGAATTAAAATCATGTTTCCCGAAATGATGATCCAAACCATTAATGAGTCGAGAAAATCATTTGCCGAAACCATAGCTCCGATAATTGATGAAGTAATTAATACCAAAACCCGAGAAAACAGGCAATCGATGGGAGTAGCCATATCGCCGGCTCTTCCTGTAGGAATCAGCCACAGAATCAGTGAATCGCCCGATGAAATTGCAATGGCGATCGCGCCGGAAATGGCCGCCGCTATCAAACAGCAAATTCATCTCAAGCGAGAAGCAATGTCGGATGCACTTTATCCGATCATCGGCAGCACGATTTTAAAATACATCGCCGAAATGATGAGGGAGATTAATGAAAAACTCGAATCATCTTTAAGTCCAGAGAGAATTAGTCGCAAAATTAAATCCAAATTGCAGGGCATTTCTGAAGCAGAATTGCTGATGAAAGAAACAACACCACTGAGTGTTAAAGCTGTATTTTTAATTCAAACAGAATCGGGATTAGTAATTTCAGCAGTGCAGAAGTCTGAACGCGAACAGCTAGAATCAGACATGGTAGCGGGGATGCTGACTGCTATTCGGGCTTTTGTCAACGATTGCATATCTCAGTCGGGAAATATTGCAGAGATTGATGCTATAGAATACGGCCCATTTACGATCGTATTGGAAGTAGCGGGTTCGTGTTATCTGGCAGTAGTGATGCAAGGAGAAACCCGCCAATGGTTTAAGTACAAAATGCGAGCGATATTCAACAATATTGTTCAAGAATACGGAGATCAAATTCGGTCATTTAACGGCGATCCAGCAACTGTACCACCAGAAGTAAACTCGAAATTGCAAAAATTAATCGATACAGAGGTAAAAGTTAAATCTTCTAAACTTCCCATTTTACCAATTATCGGTTTGGCAGCGTTAGGTTTAATGGGGGTACCTTGGGGAATTCATCAATACCGCAGCGCAGTTGAAGCGAGCTTAGAAGCAGATACGAATTTAGCATTACAATCTGCTCCAGAGTTATCGGTTTATCGTATCGCGGCAGATGTTAAAGATAAATTATTGCAGATTTCGGGACGAGTGCCGAATCAAAATCTGCGATTGAAAGCGGAAAAAATCGCTCAGCAAGTGGCTCCACAATCAAGAATTGAAAATAAAATTATAGCCGTTGAAGTACCTCCCGATCCGGTTTTAGTCGAAGCCGATGTCAAGCGGACGGCAGCTCTTTTGAATAAAGTAGAAAGCATTAATATCTCAGCTCGCTATGCAGAGGGAAAAGTCGCCGTTGCAGGCAGCGTAAGCAAAGTGCCAGATGCTCAGAAAATAACTCAAGCTTTTGAGAAAATTCCGGGGGTGAAATCGGTAACAAATACAGTGATAATAGGAACTCCACCGCCGCCAAAGATAATAATGCCAGTTCGCGTGTATTTCGGTGCAGGTTCGGCAAGTTTGGAGGCGAAAGATGTAGCACAAAAGCTTAGTAAAGTCAAGGAATATATGGAGAAAAATAGCACGAAGAATTTAAGGATAGTTGGCTACAGCGATTTTAAAAGCACTCCGGTAGAAAATCAAAAGTTGGCACTGGAAAGGGCGACAAATGTGAAAAATATTTTGGTTAGACAAGGGATAAATGGCAACAGAATACAAGTTGCTTCTACTAAGGGTCGTCCGGAAGGTGTGGAGGCAAATCAACCGCTGTGGTTGAGCAGATTGGTAGTATTTGAGGTGGTAAATTAAAATTGGGAATGGGGAATTGGGAATTGGGAATCGGGCATCGGGAATTGGGAATTGGGGATAGGGAATCGGGCATCGGGCATCGGGCATTGTTAATTGGGAATTTTCCCTAATGACTAATGACTTTTTTCTCTTAATTTATAGTAACTGGCAAGAAGGTTAGAACATTTTTTATCGCTGAAAATATTGCTCTGACTGCATTTCCTTTCTTCCTTCTTCCTTCTTCCTTCTTCCTTCTTCCTTCTTCCTTCTTCCTTCTTCCTTCTTCCTTCTTCCTTCTTCCTCTTAAATTAATCGAACTCGCCCAGAGGTAAAGGGTTGTATTCGATCGCCCGCCAAGCATACTAACAAGCGGCCGCATCCATCAATGCCGGCGGCTTCTCCGCAGATGGTTTCCGACGCAAGTTCGATCGCCACCGGGCTGCCAATCAACGCATCGCGGCGTCGCAATTCCGGCAAAAGTAGTGCTAAACCGGACTTGGAGGCTGGCTTGTCTGTGGTAGAAAACATATCGGCTAGTTCGAGTAAATAGTGCCGCAGTCGATCGAGCAAACACAGTTCATCGGGTACTGTACTAGCAATAGAATGCAAGCTTACCGCATTGCCGAGATCCCTTTCATCCAATCCAGCAGCCGCGAAATCTACGCAGCGGTTGAGTCCAATTCCCACAACGGCGCGAGTTTTGCCAGAAACATTGCCGGAAGTGGCTTCGCAGAGAATTCCGGCTAATTTGTGGCGATCGATCCAGACATCGTTTGGCCATTTCAGGCGCAGCATATCGCGACAGTCGGGAACCAAATCTTCGATCGCGTAAATCACGGCTAAACCCGCTGCTAAACTGAGCCCGGGCAACAGATTGGGGTTGAGGTTGTCGAGTACAAAACTAACAGTCAAGACACCGGTTGGGGCGTGCCAGGTGCGCCCGTGTTGGCCGCGCCCGCTGGTTTGTCGCTTGGTAAATACTGCATCTCCGTGGTTGAGTTGGGCCGCGCGGGCGATCGCCCAACTGTTGGTACTCGGACAGGTATCCAAGGAGTGTAGCCAGTGAGGGAGGTTTGGCCGATCGGCTTCTGGGGTTGCGGGCACGGGAATTAAGGGCAATTCAGACAAGGTTTGATTTGTAGTATTGGATATCTAAAAGCTGATTATCGCAGGGCGATTAATCTTTTGTGCGAGTTTGGGCTATCGGCATTTTCGTCAGTGTTAATTCTTGCGGTTGCGATCGAAGTTTTCTATAAATATGTCTCAGCGGGGATTGACAGTGCAGGCGTGGGATATTTCGCCTCCCGATCATCAAGAATTGCCAGCGACTCCACCACAGTCAAGTCTTCATCCACTAAAACTTGTATGCGGTGGAACGGGTTAATTGCCAGAAAATCTGGTGCAAAGTGGTCGGCGTCGAGATTAAGTGCGATCGGCTCAAACGCAATCTGCTTTTCCAGAAGTGCCACCTCGCGCGACGGCGAGAATTTAGAGAAATTCGAGTGTAGTACAACTTCAGCATCGGATTCAACTAACGCGACACTACCAGTTCAGCAGCCAAATGTTTGATTTATAAGGGGTTTAGCAAAAAGCAGAGCCTCAGTTTTCCCGCTTCGCAGCAACTTTAAAAAAAAAGTTGTATTACCCCCTTGACAGTCTTGTAATACGCAATGTAGTATAAATGTATGGCGAAGGGGAAAGAGCTTCAAAGCTTTACCCCACGAGCAATATGAACCTTGAAAACTGAATAGGAAGTTAATCATGTCACATAATTGTGGACATTGGCGGTGTAGACTCCGGCAACAAAAGCCCGATCGGGTTGTAGTACGCGGAATCAACCGCCACCCCGTCCCAACTTGAGTAATTCAAGGACAGAAAATTGTTCATTTTCGCGGGGGTATAGCTCAACCGGTCAGAGCAGTCGCCTGTCGAGCGAAAGGTTGCGAGTTCAAGTCTCGTTACTCCCGTCAGTCGATTTTAGATTTTAGATTTACTCCACAGGAGAAGAATCTGGGAACTGGAACTTTGGTCTAAAATCCACACCTCCTGTCGGAAAGCAAGTATCCGTTTTTCGGCGGGGGTCAAAGTCCCGTAGGCAAAAGTCAAGCCGTCTCCCCCTCTGGCGAGAAGATTGCGAGTGCAAACCTCGTCGGGACTCCCAGGTTAGGTGGCCGAGTGGTTGAAGGCGTCGGTCTGCAAAACCGATTTTCGCGGGTTCAAATCCCGCCCTAACCTCTGTTCCCAATCAGAAATTAAAAATTAGAAATTAAAAGATTAAACTAACAGTCTTTTAATTGATTTTTTTAACTTTGAAAAGGAACGAAGCGAAAGTGACATTGCAGCGTAGCTTAATCGTAAAGCGCCAAGTTCATACCTTGGTCAATGCGGGTACCGCTTCGCGGAAGCAAGCTACAAGTCCGGCCGCTGCGACCAAAAGCAGGGATGGTGTAACTGGCAACACTCTGGTCTCCAAAACCAGCATTCTGAGTTCAAATCTCAGTTCCTGTGCCAATTTATAGTGCTGTAGGCAAATGGTTTAAGCCGCTTGGTTTTCACCCAAGTGATTGCGGGTTCAACTCCCGTCAGCACTTCTCGTGGGTCGTTGGCAGAATGGTTTTGCAGCCGCCTTTTAAGCGGATGGATCGAGGTTCAATTCCTCGACGACCTACCAAAATTTCTATCTTGGGTCGGCCCTCCTATTGGCGTGGGTAGCTGTCTGTAAAACAGTAGCTTAAAGCGTTGCTGGTTCAATTCCAGCCCGACCCATTTGTAACTGCATTTAATATGCAGTTGCAATCTTGAGAACGTGGTGTAACTGGATAACATTTCAGTCTACGAAACTGAAGATTTGGGGGTTCAAATCCCTCCGTTCTCGCTGTGGAGAGGTGGCCGAGTGGCTTAAGGCGCTTTCCTGCTAAGAAAGAGCGGTTTAACAGCCGTCGAGGGTTCAAATCCCTCCTTCTCCGTTTTCCCCCCGATAGCTCAGTTGGTAGAGCGCTTGTCTGAAGAACAAGAGGTCGTCAGTTCGATACTGACTTGGGGGATTGCGTTGCCTTATAGCTCAATGGTAGAGCAAGCGGTTGTTAACCGCTAGGTTGTAGGTTCGAGTCCTACTGGGGCAGCCATTTTTTAAATTGCCGGGTAGACAAATTGGTAAAGTCGCCTATCTCTGAAATAGGAGTTTCTGTAGGTTCAAAGCCTACCCCGGCACCCAATTATTGGGAAGTCGCCTAATCGGTATGGCACCGCTCTTTGAAAGCGGAAAAATGCAGGTTCGATCCCTGCCTTCCCAGTTCTGCTATTACCAAAGCAGATCAATTACACTCCTGTAGCCCAATTGGCAGAGGCCGCAATTTCAAAAATTGTGTTGTGTGAGTTCAAATCTCACCAGGAGTACCAAATTTTTAACTAAGTTTCTAGTTGCTCCTGTGGCGGAATTGGCAGACGCGGCAGACTTAAAATCTGTTCTATTTTGATTGTGAGTTCGAGTCTCACTAGGAGCATGAACGGGATGTAATTCAGCGGCCAGAAGCCATGCTTTGGGAGCATGGAGTCGTTGGTTCAAATCCAACCATCCCGACTTTACCCCTGTGATGTAATTGGAAAACATCACTCGCTCAAAACGAGTGTTTTTTGCAGGTTCGATGCCTGTCAGGGGTATGAGGTTTTATTCAATCTCAAATCTCAAATCTCAAATCGGTTTTGCCCCTGTAGCCCAATCGGTAGAGGCGCTAGATTTAGGATCTAGTTAGTGCTGGTTCGATGCCAGTCAGGGGTATTTGGTGACATCGCGGGTGAAGTAGCCTGGGTAGGCTTGGAGGTCTCATAAGCCTCTTAATAGCAGGTTCAACTCCTGCCCCCGCCACCAAAAATGCAGGTGTGATGTAATTAACAAGATGAGGGTTTCATACAGCCTCTTTGCTAGTTCAAATCTCGCCGTATGCTTAGCGTGCTGGTGTAGCTCAATTAGGCAGAGCAACTGATTTGTAATCAGTCGGTTGTAGGTTCAATTCCTATCACCAGCCCTACAATTGCGGATATGGTGTAACGGTAGCATTCGAGTCTTCCAAACTCTAGGCACGAGTTCGAGCCTCGTTATCCGCTTGGCGAAACAAGAAGTTTGTTAAATCTCACATCTTGCACCATTCTCCCGAACAGGCAAGATGCCTGTTCCACAAAGAGTAGATTTTCTTGTGGAACAGGCATCTTGCCTGTTCATAAAAGGCTTATTGACAATGGTGCAACATCTCAGTTAAATCCAAAATCTCAAATTTCAAATCTAAAATCGGTTTGCGGATGTCATGTAGCGGCTAGCATCTGAGTATGCCATTCTCAGCGCATGGGTTCGAGTCCCATCATCCGCTTTTGTAGTCCTGAGCTTCGATGGTAGAGCGTTTGCCTTACAAGCAGACGCGGGGTAATCTCCTGTCAGGACTACCAATTTATGGGAGTGTAGCTCAATGGATAGAGCGCCGCGCTTCGGACGCGGATGTTGTGGGTTCAAGTCCTACCACTCTCGTTGTTTTTGCTTTAATTTAAGGAGGTTGATTCCATTGAATGGATAATTTTTTATATTAAGAGCGATCGCCCTTTGCGTGTCCCAATCTTTGGAGCCTACATACTTTAGTACGAGAGGAAAGGTAACGCTGTCAAAATCAGCGGGCGTTTGCGAACGAGGAGTGCCATGAACCCGGCAGGTTGGCTTAAAGGTAGCCATCCTTTAAAGAGTGTGTAGTAACTCATCGGGGGAGTCCCTCTAGTAATTGAGAAAACGCAATGCTCTGATAACTTGCACGTCAAAGTGCGTTAAGCGCAGCTATCCCGTAGGGAATCGCGCATTAACAAAAAACATGGGAGTGTAACTCAACTGGATAGAGTGTCGAGCTTCTACCTCGAATGTTGTGGGTTCAAGTCCTACCGCTCCTGCTGTCTGGGGTTCGTAGCTTAATTGGTAAAGCATCTAACTGGCTGTTAGAAAGATATCGGTTCAAATCCGATCGCAATCCACCACACCAATTTTAGATTTTAGATTTGAGATTTACTCCACAGGTGAATCTTTTACGCGGGGTCATAGCTCAATTGGTAGAGCGCTTGCTTTGCACGCAAGAGGCCAGGAGTTCGATTCTCCTTGACTCCACTTGCGGTGTCTGAAGCCAAAGCGGTAGCGGCGCTGGTTTGTGGAACCAGTAATAGCGGGTTCAATTCCCGTCAGACACCCCTTGGAAGATGCCGCTAAATGGTTGGCAACCAGTCTTGAAAACTGGGGTACAGGTAACTGTAAGGGTTAGATTCCTTCATCTTCCTTTTGACCCACCGGAAGTCGAAAAGCGAGACACCGTGCTGATAACGCGGCGATAGGAGGGGCAGTACCTCCTCGGTGGATGGATTGGTTTATAATAAGTCTAGATTTGCTAGTTATTCAACATAGAAGCCATGAGCATTCAAGTTCTCAAATTAGAATTGATTCAGTGGATTTTGTTATTAAAGGATATTCAACTTTTAAACGAAATCCAAAAACTGAAAGAAAAGTCACCCGAAAAGACTGCTGTTCTCAAACCTCGTCAATTTGGCTGTGGTCAAGGAATTTTTACTTACGTTGCGGATGATTTTGATGAAACACCTCCTGGTTTTGAAGAATATATGTTGCCATGAAATATCTAATTGACACTCACATTCTAATTTGGTTTGTTGAAGGTAACGCTCGGCTTGATGAGTATGTGCGCTCGCTGATTGCTAATCCTGTCAATGAAATCTATATCAGCCAAGCGAGTCTGTGGGAGCTTACTATCAAAATCAGCATCGGTAAGTTGTCTTTGTCTATTTCTGTGTCGGAGTTAGAAATTTTTCTGATCGACCACGACTTTCAAATTCTAGAAACTAAGTTCCTCCATTACGATAAATTGCAAAATCTTCCTTTTTACCATCAAGATCCTTTCGATCGCCTAATTATTTCTCAAGCCCAAGCAGAAGATTACACTATCATTACACATGACGATAGGTTCAAACAGTACGATGTAAAATTGTTGTAATATCAAATTATCAAAACAAAGGTTAAATATGAGAAAACTAAAATATTACGTTGCTTGCACCGTTGACGGGTTTATTGCTCGCGAAGATGGCTCATTTGATTGTTTTCCTATGGAAGGAGAGCATTTCGCTGATTTGTTCGATTCCTTTCCTGAAACTTTTCCGGCTCACTTTCAGGAAGCACGAGGCATTCGTGCAGAGAACAAGCAGTTTGATGCGGTTTTGATGGGACGGAAAACCTATGAGGGAGGGCTAAATGTTGGTGTAACTAATCCTTATCCTACCTTGAAGCAGTATGTTTTTTCGCGCACTATGAAAGCCAGTCCCGATCAGAATATTGAACTTGTTTCGGACAATCCTGTTGCATTGGTTAAGGAATTGAAAAAAGAAACGGGTAAAGACATCTGGCTGTGCGGTGGTGGCGCTTTAGCGACAACTCTTTTTTCTGAGATTGACGAGATAATTGTGAAGTTGAATCCGCTAGTTATCGGATCTGGAATTCCTCTTTTTTCCCGTGCACTAGATACGACAAATTTGGAACTTCCCGATCGCAAAATCTATAGCAACGGTTTCATGTTACTTCATTATCGAGTGAAGCATTAGCAATCGGGACTTTAGGCGTTGCAATTGCTGGGGGCAAAAAAGGACTGAAGTGTTTACTACACAATAATTTTTTAGGAATTACACAAACGCTGAATTTTTAAGGGTGGTTAGCAAAGCGGTTATGCACCCGGCTTTTAACCGGTACCAGATAGGTTCAACTCCTATACCACCCACTTTCAATCTATCTGCCTTAATCAGCGTTTATCTGCGGTTAAAAATCAAAAACTTGGAAAGTGCGGCTGTGTGGAGGGCAACTGGTTTGGAATACCAGGGTGCAGCGAAAGCTGTAGAGGTTCGACTCCTCCACTTTCCTTTTTAATCATTAGTCATCAGTCCTTAGTCATTAATAACAGGCTAAGGACTCAAAACTCATGATTAAGAACCAAAAACAACTCTTAGAGGAGAATCAAATGTAATGTCCCGCACCAAATTTGAACGGAACAAACCCCACGTCAATGTCGGTACGATCGGTCACGTTGACCACGGCAAAACAACCCTAACAGCGGCAATTACAATGACGCTGGCTGCACAGGGTCGGGCCAAGGCTAAAAAATACGATGAAATCGATGCTGCACCGGAAGAGAAACAGCGGGGAATCACGATTAATACGGCTCACGTTGAGTATGAAACTGGCGATCGCCATTATGCTCACGTTGATTGTCCGGGTCACGCTGATTACGTGAAAAACATGATCGTGGGTGCCGCTCAAATGGATGGTGCAATCCTCGTCGTGTCGGCTGCAGATGGTTCGATGCCTCAAACTCGCGAACATATCTTGTTAGCGCGGCAAGTGGGAGTGCCGAAGTTGGTTGTCTTTTTGAATAAGAAAGATATGGTGGACGATGCGGAAATTTTGGAGTTGGTGGAGTTAGAAATTCGCGAACTTCTCAGTTCTTACGGTTTCCCTGGCGATGATATTCCAATTGTCGCAGGGTCGGCACTGAAAGCGCTGGAAAAAATGACTGCTAATCCGAAAATACAGCGCGGCGAGGATGAGTGGGTTGATGGCATTTACAATTTGATGGATGCGGTAGATGACTGGATTTCTACGCCCGATCGCGATATTGACAAACCTTTTCTGATGGCTGTGGAAGATGTGTTCTCGATCAAAGGTCGGGGAACTGTCGCCACTGGCAAAATCGAGCGCGGTAAAATCAAAGTCGGCGATACTGTGGAATTGGTGGGAATCCAAAACACTCGCACGATCACTGTTATCGGTGTTGAAATGTTCCAGCAACTTCTGGATGAAGGAATGGCTGGAGATAATGTCGGTTTGTTGCTTCGCGGCATCCAAAAAGACGAAATTGAGCGGGGGATGGTGCTTGCTAAACCCGGTTCAATTCAACCTCACACTGAATTCGATTCTGAGGTTTACGTGCTGTCGGAAAAAGAAGGCGGCCGCCGGACTCCTTTCTTTGCGGGATATCGCCCTCAATTCTTCGTGCGGACAACGGATGTTACAGGTACGATCGCATCTTTTACGGCTGATGACGGGGGCGCGATCAACATGGTAATTCCGGGCGATCGCGTTAATATGACTGTGAAGTTGTTGCAGCCGATCGCGATCGAACAAAATATGCGTTTTGCCATCCGCGAAGGTAATCGCACTGTCGGCGCCGGTGTCGTCTCCCACATTCTCAAGTAGACGCTTTCGGAACCAATTAGAATCAGTAGGGTGGGCAAAAGTCCACCTTACTCATTAATTCACAGCAAGTTTTTCAGTGTGGATGCAGTAGAGCGCCAAGATGGAGTCAAGCGAATTGTCGAGATTGGAGATGGCAAAGTATCAGATTTGGTTGGATAGTCGGCCACAGGTTTTGCACAACTCTGGGGAGGTGCTTGAGGTCGATCGCGCTTAAATCAAATGTGGAATCAGGGCGATGGAACTTACATTAAATATTTGAGTAAGGGCGATCGCCACAAATTTTTACAAAAATAGTTGAGTTTTCCGAAGGGTTGTGTTATACTAGCTTAGATGCGGGAGTATAGCTCAGTTGGTTAGAGCAGGTGACTCTTAATCTCAAGGTCGAAGGTTCAAGTCCTTCTACTCCCATCCCAAATCCTGAACCTAAATTTATCGAAACTCACGAGTGCAGTCAACTGCTGTAGCGGTTCGATGCCTCGGGGTGTTTGCGTTGTCGGATTTTTAACGCCGATCGACCATTGGGGCGAGTTGATCGATAAAAGTGCGATCGCCCAAGCTATTTTTAAACTGAATAACAACAGGAACAGGTGATTAGCTATGATGGCCAATCTCTCGGCGCGCTGCTATGGGGGCGATCGCGATTTAACTGCGATCGCCCATTTAATCAATACTTGCGAAGAAGTCGATCGGCTCGATGAAGGTACTTCTATATCGGAACTGCAACAAGAATTTAACGCACCGTCCCTAGATGTAGTGCGCGATATCCGCCTTTGGGAAGATGTGGAGGGAAAATTAATCGGTTTTGCTCAGTTGTCAGTTTCTGAGCCTGGGGAAGTAATTGACGGTTGGCTGTGGTTTCGCGTCCACCCGGAGGCGCGCGGAGGCGATGTGGAAGCAGCCGCGATCGCCTGGGGTGAAGTGCGGATGCGCGAAGTGTCTGCGATGCGGGGCGCGCGCGTGAAACTGCGAACCTACGCGCGCGCTGAGGATTGCGATCGCATTTCATTGCTGAGAAGTAATGGTTTCAAGGCCGATCGCTATTTTTACCGAATGGCGCGATCGCTTTCTGAACCGATCCCAGAACCGCAATTCCCACAAGGTTTTGCCCTCATTCAGTTCCCCGGCGAACAGGATGCGGAAGCTTGGGTAGAAATGTTCAACCAGTCATTTATCGATCACTGGAATCATCACGATTTAACAGTAGATAAATTTAAGCATGAGTTAGCTAAACCCGATTACAGAAATGATTTAGACTTGATTGCTGTTGCTGATGACGGCACATTTGTCAGTTTTTGTTACTGCGAAATTAGTGTGCAAGAGTGCGATCGTACCGGGCGCAATGAAGGGTGGATTGCTTGTCTCGGTACGCGGCGCGGCTTCCGCAAAATGGGATTGGGACGAGCGATGTTGCTCGCTGGTTTGCATAGACTGAAAGCTGCCGGTGTCGCTACTGCTATTGTCGGCGTCGATGCTGAAAATCCCTCAGGTGCATTACGTCTTTACAAGTCTGCTGGCTTCCACAATATTCGCGATAGCATTTCTTATGTTAAGGATGTTTGATCGATGTTACAGTTCGCGATCGCGCTTTGACCAAAGAAACCGGGTTTTTTACCGAATCTGCGGGTTGCAACGAAATATTTTGGTGAAAAAACCAGGTTTCTCGTCACTGGTGTAAGTTTTATCTAAAAAACTTTTGCTACCCCCTTGACACTTATGTAGTATTTATGTATTATAAACGTATGGAAAGCGCAGGACAAGCAAAAACCTGTATTTTTCGTGCAAATTCTGAACCTTGACAACTAAATATTGCTCACAATTTCAAGGAACATCAATTTAAAAGTCTTGCAATACAGACTCGATTGTCATGTTGTTACTTTATACGAGACTGTTCGGTTACAAACTGACTCTGCCCGAGTCAGATATTGTACGAAATCAGTCTAATTTCAAGGAATTTCATGCGGATTCAGAACAGACAAGCTCTGCAAAATTTGAATCAACCAAAAAGGCTGAGGAAATCCGCAAAATCAAACAAGCTTATCATTTAGAACGGCGCTTCTTTCAGTAAAGATTGTCAGATTTCGTGAATCTTTACCGATACTGGCAATTTGCTAAGTCTCACAAAAAGCCAAAGTCGAGAGCAGATAAGCTACTAATCCAAAATCCAAAATTGCTCTAGGAGGTATCGGTAATGGTTCACATTCGTTTTGAAGGACGTTCCTATGACGTGGCAGAAAACCAACTGGGTATCGCCGCAGGAATGAGCGACAAGGCTATTAAGGAACGTCTGGCCAATCATTTTGATGTCAAGGGCGATCGCTTCGAGTCTTACGTTCTGGATCGCCGTCCCAGCGGTGATTTAATTGTCCGCCCAGAAGCTGTTTACGGCTAGAAATTCACTGAAAGCACGTATGAGGCAGCGCACCCCAACTAAAGAAGCTTACAAACTGGAAACGTTCGACTTAAAATCGAATAGTAGGTTCAATTCCTACCTGCCGAGAGGCTGAAACAATGCTTCTCTGACTTGTGCGCTGCCTTTTATAGCTGAATTTTTTATATCTATCCGGCGCTTAAAAGTTCCACTTCGCGCCCCAACAAAGGAAGCTTACATACTAGCTCATTGTAGAGCAATTCCCTGTTAAGGAAAAGGTCGCGGGTTCAACTCCTGCGTATGTGCCAACGGCTTTCTTAACTTGCGTGGAGTGACTTTTAATGCTATAAAAGGCAAAAATAATTGAGCAATTTAGAAGAATCACAAGTCAAAACTTTCTAGTTTAGAGATTAGAAAAATTTTGTTCCGCACCCTAACGAGTGAAGCGAATACACACATTATAATCGATTTGTCGCAGGTTCAAATCCTGCCAGCCCCGTTTAAGGGGCTGTAGCTCAGGGGTAGAGCCATCGGACAGTCAAAACGCTTTGCAAACTTGTGCGGAACATCTCATATTTATAAATATTAGATATAAAAGTGGTGAGGAGAATTAAATTATGAAAAATACAACTCTAATTTACCGATCGCCCAAGGAGATAGACAGTCTGATTCATGCCTTCCAAGAAGGCAACCTGTCGCGAAGTCAATGGACGCACGAAGCACATTTAACCGTTGCCCTGTGGTATCTCTGTTATGACTCGGAGCAAGAAGCGATAAATGCGATTCGCAATGGCATTAAACGTTACAACTCGGTTCAAGGAATTGAAACCACAAAAAACAGCGGGTATCACGAAACACTAACGCTGTTTTGGGTGCGAACTATTCGCCGATATCTCGCCGATGAAAGCCAAAATCGGTCGATCGTACATCTGGCTAACGGTTTGATTGCAAAATACGCCGATCGCACTTTACCATTTCGCTACTACACGCGCGATCGGCTGATGTCTTGGGAAGCTCGAAATAACTGGGTTGAACCAGATTTGAGAGCGATCGAATTAGAAACAGTTTCCCTGAAATAGTTAATTTCAAATCGCAGTTTTTGCCGCGCCCCAATCGCGAGAGCTTACATACAGACCCTATTAGGTTTAGCCATAGGTTTACTAAAAAAAGCTCCCCAAACTTGCGCGGTGATTTTTAAATTTCACTCGCTAGCGTGCAACAACTGCCAACCACCGATTTTGAATACTTCTCAAATCCAAAATCCAAAATCAATAGGAAGGTAAAAACAATGAATATGAATACAGCAGAACGCGATTTGCGTTTGGAAATGCTGAACTCTCTGCTCACCACTCCTCACCGTGTATTAGAAAAAGTAGCCGAAATTCACAAGTTAATTATCGAATTAGACCCCATTTTTTACGGTCATTTAGCAGTGTGGTATCAGCGTCACGGCGACGTGCGCGATCACAAGGAAGTTTTTGCCGGAAATTTGCTGACTTCGGCGCTGACGGAACACCGAGATGCCGGTTTTATGATGCTGCAAGAGTTCCCTCCCTACGAGGTTTCGCGCATTGTGGACTTTATGAAGCGGCATCAGAATAAGGTGCCCCGCAGCGCGCGCACTGCTGTCACTCGCTATCTGAAATCGCGGGAAAAGAATCCGCAGTTTTTCGATCGCGCCGCCATCCGCAACCGCAAGGCGATGAAGCATTTGTACGCAACGCTGCACGTCAAGCCGAGCGATCGCGCTAATGCTATTCTGTTTAAAGACAATCCGCCGGAAGACTCTCTGGCATTCGTTTTGAAGCAGTTAGCAAAGGCGGCGACACCTGCGGAACAGGCGAATTTGATTGTTGAGTACAAGATTCCGTATACGATCGCAGTTGGTGCAATCAGACAGCTAACGCCAACGGTTTTGGCCGCGCTGATTAACTCGATGTCGCCGCAGGAAGTCATCAACAATTTGAAATCGATTCAGTCGCGCGGCGCGATGGATCACGCGGAAGTCAAGCAGTTGATTGACTCGAAGCTGGATGAAGCGGCAAAGTGCGATCGGGTTTCTGCTTACAAAGCGAGTGTTGCGGGCGCGGGCGCGAACTTCGACGCAGCAACGGCGGCCAAGCTGGAAGCGGTGACAAACGAACAGGTGAAGAAGCGCGGCAAGATTGCCAAAGCAACCGGTTTGTTGATTGACAAGTCTGGTTCGATGGAAAGTGCGATCGAAGTCGGCAAGCGTCTCGCTGCTTTGATTTCCGGCATTTCCGAGGCTGCACTGTTCGTTTATGCCTTTGACACGATACCGTATCCAGTGCAAGCAAACGGCAGCGAATTGACTGACTGGGAAGGCGCTTTCAAGCACATTCGCGCTGGCGGCGGCACAAGTTGCGGTTGCGCGGTGGAAGCAATGCGAATTAAAAAGCAGGTTGTCGAACAATTCATTATGGTGACAGATGAAGGCGAAAACGCTGCACCTTATTTTGCAGATGCTTATCAGAATTACTGCCGCAGTTTGGGGGTAATTCCTGATGTTGTGATTGTGCGAGTTGGTGCTTGGTGCGAATATGTCCAGAAGCAATTGAAGGACAAACAAGTATCGGTGGAAACCTTTACGTTTGCGGGTGATTATTACTCCTTACCGAATTTAGTGCCGATGTTGAGTCGTCCTTCGCGGCTGGAATTGTTGATGGAAATTCTGGATACGTCGCTGCCTGTGAGGGATGACAAGTAAATTGTAGGGTGCGCCGTAGCGTACCTTACTTATTTTTCGGGTATCATAGACCTGACGGGGTTGTCACCCTGTCAGGTAGCGCTCAATATTTAAATGCTCTATCATTTTGGCAAACACCTAATGAGCAAAAAGAAACCTGAACCCAGAAAAATAATTGATGAAAGTCCAAACCGGCGCCCCTACGGAGCAAAGGTTGGAATCATCTTGGATAAAGGATATCAATTACGCTTTCAGGGTGAAGCGTGCCTTTTAGTTGATGATAAGTCTATTGTCCGTATATTACCATCGATAAAAAATCCGCAAAAATTTGATGTATATTTGGAAGGATTTGCGACTGCGTGTGAAGCTGAGCAGAAGGGGTTAAAGCTCTCATTAGCTCTGCTATGGGCAGCCATATCAAGGAAACATCCACTTCGCCTTGATTATCATACTCCACGACCTTGTATGGTATACGATCGTACCCAAGAGAGCGGAAGTGGATGTATGATAAGTGCAAGTCTAACCGTAGCTATGGATAGCAGTAGAATGGTGGAGCTTGTCAAGGAGATATTTTCAGCTAATATTGATGTTGATGAAAAACTCTTAGTATCAATGGAGCTGTTTGCATCTGCCAGACTCGAAACTACTGAGCGTGCTCGATTTGTTGGACTGGTCTCTTCCCTTGAACCACTCGCCCAGTCAGAAGCTTATGATAACCCAGAACTTAAAAAGTTAGTGGAGAGTTTTGTCGATCAATTAAACAAAACTACTTCTATTCCAGAAAATATTAAATCGTCAGTCAAAGGTCGGATTAACGAACTAAAGAATGAATCAATTTCTCAAGCGATTAAGCGCCTTGTAAAGGAGAATTTTCCAGAAAATCCAGATGCAGTTTCTACGGTTGAGGAAGCTTATAACATTCGGAGCAAAATTTTGCAGGAAGGTGCTTTTGATGCAGATTTGGCTCAAAAGAGCAACGAGATTGAGGATATTATTAGGCAAATTTACTCTTGTCGCCTCAACTCAAATTTGTTTGTTCCGCCAAACCAATAAGCAAGCAAAAGTCATATTATGTGGAGCAACCGAGCCCCTTGAGGCTGTGTTGGAGTTTCGGGAAAGAGTTAGAGAAAATTTAGGGTAAGTTGAGATTTAATATCGCTGTTTACTCCCAAACATCTCCCTCAATATCCTCAAGCGACAACTTTTTACCTATTTTCAATTATTCTCTAATTTGAGCAATAATTTCTTGTAATTCTGGATTAGCGATGGATGACACTAACTGGGAATCCGCACCAGCCAAAGCAGCGCGTAACTTTTCTGCAGTGAGTGCAGGATATTTCTCTAAAACCTGCTGTTGTGTCCATCCCGCAGCAAAGAGCCCCAGCAAAAATTCTACAGACAATCGAGTTTCTGGGGCTGCTGGTTGACTTGTTGAAGCTTTCGAGTTTGGATGAATGAGCTTTCGCCAGTCCATTGTTTTACTTAAACGATTTGGGAAGATTCCGCCGATTATACTGCATTTGGGCACAGTAGAAACACCGACCTCGTTGACTGATTGTGTAACATGATACGGCAGGTAATACCAATTTAGATTTTAGATTTTAGATTGCGAATCACTGATGACAACCAGGGTTTGGAGTTTGGCGACAGTGGCATTTTTTTTGAGCTGGTGTCATTTCCCCATTTTGCGATTAAATTGTTATTACGATCGCAGTACAGCGCTTTCTTATAGACTAGAGTGATGGGGTAGCGACGGGGCGATAGACCTTTTTGCTCCAGTCCGTTTCTATACCAAACTGCGCTCGCGCTAAATCTCAACGAACTGTGCAACGAACTGTGCAACGAACTGTGCAACGAACTGTGCAACCCACAATACAACTACTTTAACTTCTTAAAACTATGGGAAAAAAGTCGAAAGCCAAAAAATCCCAGCTCAAAAAATCCAGTTTGCTCTGCCAGCGACTCCAAGAAGCTCTCGATCGAGGCAGTAAAGTTTGGATTAAAACAAATAATAGTAGTTTCGGCGGCATCCCGACTAATTTGTTCGGGGAGTTTGTGGAACTTTTGGTGATAGTTCCCCCTAACGAACAGGCGGAACATCTCGATGCTTACGGGCAAGTTACGTGGCTGATTCGACTCTCTGATATTATTGCACTTGCTTACCCTACTGAATATTGGTCTAAAGATAGATTAGAAAGTTTGCTGCCACCCGATGCAGTTACTTCCGAAGTAGGAGATTAACTGCGTAGGGTGTGCATTGCGTACCCTCATTTTAGCTGATTTGTATTTGGTATGGTGTGCAATGCACACCATACATTTACTATTTTTTAAGCTGCTTTAGCAGCCCACATATACACCTCTTCCACCGATTTTGATCCGTTTAATTAGTTGTTGCAAGCTGAAAGCTGCACTTTACAGTTGCCGCCATCTAGTTCGCTGCAACCGGCGAGAGCTTGAGCTTCTGCTGCTGCTTTATCGCCGGCCCAGCCCGCACCTGCTCCTCCTTTGCCTACTGCGATCGCTCCACAATTATTGCTATTAGAGGTCAGCGCTTTGCAATCGTTAGCACCTTCGCTTTGTTTATTGCAGACAGCTACTGCTGCCTTTAGTGCTTCTTTCTCTGTAGCATAATCCCAACTAATACCAGTGGCGTCAGAAGTCGGAGAATAAGCAGTAGCTCCATAGGTGTTCTGAGCTTTAGCTACCTCGGTTGATCCAAAAGTCGGAAGTGTTAAAGCTGTCAATACAACCAACTTAGAAAAGAGCTTTTGCAGCATATTTACTGGAGAGATCTACAAGATTAAAATTGGATGATCGCTCAATATTATATTAGGGTAAGGATTCGTGTCAAGAGTGTTTACAAAGCTTTATTTTTGCTTAAATTAAAAGTTCTATCGGTAAAAAAATTAAGATTACGGAGGTCAATCCAGTGGCAGATATTCGCAAAATAATCAGCCAACTCGCCGCCCAAGAAGGGCAACTGCTCGATACTCAATTCCTGGCTCCTTGCGTGCAGGGGGGAAGCGTGCGGATACGGGTTAGCTCAATGGTTTATACTTTTCAACCGCAGCCTCGCAACTTTGAAGGATGGGCTATTTTTGCGCCAGTAAATGAGAAAATTGCTGCGGTGATTGAGGAACCGAGTTTGCCGCAAATTGCCGAGTATTTGCAACTGCTCGTACCTGTTCGCTTGCACTTGGCTTGCGTGCTGCAAGGGCAAACTTGGCTGGCTTATCCTGTTAACGAATCTGATGCTAAACAGCGCACTGGTGTTGCGAAACCCGTACCAGTTCATTTAGTAACTGAAGGTTCGCAGTTTGAGCCGATAGTTGCGCGCTGGGACGGTCATTTTTTGTGGTTTGAAGAGATTGACAGACGCGCCGATCCGCTGCCATCTGAGAAGTTAAAAGCATCTATAAAAAAGTGGATTTTGCCTCAAGAAGTCCGCTTTAAAGGGATGACACCAGAAATGCGAACTGTTTATGAATTGGTGTCCCGAAATATTAAACATTTCGATCCGAAAGTGCGGGCCCAACAGCGCTTGCAGCGGGCGCTAAAAATGGGCGGCGGTGAATTGCGGGATTTTGGCGATCGCCAAAATTATTGGCTGGTTGAATGGACTAGCGGAACGGGAGAACACCACACTTCTGCGATCGCCAAAAATGACTTGACAGTTATGAGTGCGGGCATTTGTCTCAGCGGATTGGACAAAGACTTCGACTTGCATTCATTGGTTGGAGTCGTCGAAGATAGATAATGGGAATGGGGAATGGGGCATGGGGCATGGGGCATCGGGGAATATCTAATAGTTAGTTGTCAGTTGTCAGTTGTTAGTTGTTAGTTGTTAGTTGATCCTGGTTTTTCTAATAAAAAATAATCAAGAAATAACCAATGCCCAATGCCCAATGCCCAATGCCCAATGCCCAATGCCCAATGCCCAATTCGCAATTACCATGAGTATATTTTTTCACGAACAACTTTACAGAAGTGCCGCAGTGATGTCGCAGATCAAAAATTTCCCGGTAACGGTGTGCGGGGCGGGCGCTTTGGGTGCGAATATTACAGAAAGTCTCGCGCGATCGGGCTTTTGTCAGTTAAAAGTCATCGATCGCGATCGCATTGAGGAACGCAACCTTTCCACTCAACCCTATTATCGATCGGACATCGGCGCATTCAAAGCCAAAATTCTCGCCAACAACCTCTACCGCGCTTTGGGAGTCAGCATTGACGCGCACTCAAAAGAATTGACACCCGCAAATGCCGATCGGCTGCTTGCTGTCAGCGCCACAGTCATCGATACTTTTGATAACAGTGTCGGGCGACAAGCAGTCAAGGATTACTGTGCGAGTGCCTCCCTTCCATGCGTGCACGTCGGATTAGCTGCCGATTACTCCGAAATAATTTGGAACGAACACTATCGGGTTCCTTCAGCGGCGAATGATGACGTTTGCGATTACCCGCTGGCGCGAAACTTGGTAATGCTGACGGTGGCAGTTGCTTGCGAAGTAATTGTTACCTTTGCTGCTACCAAAGAGCAACAAAATTTAACTTGCACGATCGGAGATTTTGCAGTAAAGCCACTTATATTGTAGAATGTCGGTTGACTGTTGCCAGAAACCTGGTCAATCAAGATTGGATGCCCCCATCCTATAAACCCGGTTTCTCACCCTCAAACAATCGTCCAACTTGCAAAAAACGCTTGAAAAATTAACAGGGAAAGTATGGCCGGATCACAGACTTTTTATTATTTACTAGGAATTTTCGCCCTATTAGTTTTGACGGGCACAAGTAGAGCAAACTATGCAGCAGGCTCCGCAGTTTGCTACACTGATGATTGCCATCGACCCGCAGTGAGACAGCAGAAAAGGATTTTAAAATGCGGCTCGAAAGGGCACGATGTGAAGAAACTGCAAAAGTTGTTGAACGCGCGGGGCTTGTCCCCACACCCGATCGTAATTGATGGCGTGTTCGGTCCGACAACCGAAAATGCAGTGAAAAGATTTCAGCGACAAGCTGATATTCCTGTAGACGGAGTTGTGGGAGGTCAAACTTGGGACAGACTGTTTACTAATTCGTAAATTTAAGCACCGGACAACAAAAGTTCCTAAGTGAGCATTGCTAATCATTAATCGCTGCGGTTTGTAGTTGTGCAGAGATCGCATTTTGTGCAACTACAGAAACAGAAGCTTTAATCAACAATCAATCGCATACTAGATTGCTAATGAATGAAGTTTTAGATTTTTGGTTTGGTCGATCGCAATCTCCCGAGTTTGGCAAAGTCCAAAAGAAATGGTTTGAAAAAGATGCGGGTTTTGATGCAGAAGTGCGATCGCGCTTTATGCAGCAATACGAACTCGCCGCCTCGGGTCAACTTGACTCATGGCAAGATTCCCCCGAAAATTGCCTAGCATTAATTATACTGCTCGATCAATTTCCGCGTAATATGTTTCGCGGAACGCCCCAAGCATTCGCCACAGACAGCAAAGCTTTAGCCACCGCCGAATACGCTATTAATCATAACTTCGATCGCGAATTGCTGACTGTACAAAAATTATTTGTTTATCTGCCTTTTGAACACAGCGAAAACTTAGAAAGCCAGCAAAAATCTGTCGAACTATTTAGCCAACTCAGCGGCGAACCTGACAGCGATTCATTCATTGAATACGCGATGCAGCATTTGGAAATAATCGAGCGTTTTGGGAGATTTCCCCACCGCAATCAAATTCTCGGACGCGAAACAACCCCCGAAGAAGCGGAATTTCTCAAACAACCCGGTTCTGGATTTTAAAGCGCGATCGCCAAATTTTTAGGTTATTTGCTGTACAGACTTAAAAATACTATAGTTAAGAGGAATGCCCCACTGATTTTACAGCAAAAAGCACGGATTACAATTGATATAAAAAATAACGATTTTCTGCTAACATTTAAAATTTAAAATCAAATCGGCTACTAAAATTATCAATATGTGTTTCAAACACCAAGAATATATAGATAAGCTTTCAACTCAATGCCCGCCACAGGACTATGAACCTAAAGAAATGCTGGCTTTTAGATTTGTATTTGAACCCAATGATGAACGATCTATTAATAACTTTAAACCAGTGCTGATAATAACTCCGCAGCGCAACCTACAACCAGAAACAGAAGCAACCAGATGTCAAGGTTATGCGCTATCATTATTTGATACCAAGGAAAATGCCGAAAAACGTTATTTAAAACTAACAAAAAAAAGAAAAAAACTCCGCGATTCTCTGGGGACTCACATAGCAGCAGGATCGCTCGACAAGACAGATGGAGTTGTCTCCAAAATAGATGATAACGGTCACTTGAGCCTACATGAATTTGCTACTGCTGATTTAGCAGCAAAATTTGTAATAACATCTTGTTTATTGTAAGGTACAAAAAAATGGAACAATTAATAGGATTTAAACTAAGTAAATTTCCTTTATCTCTCAGAAGCATAGTCACTTTAGAGTATTTCGACGGCCCCCTGCTATCGCTTTTTGAGAATGAATACGGTGATAGCTATCTTTATTCTTGGTGCGATGTAGATAATTTGTACAATCGCTGGTTGGTTTTCAGAGTTGCACCAGTAACTCTCAAGCTTTACATAGAGGGACAAGTTTCATTGCACGAGTTAATTGTAAATCCTGTTGACGGATTTCTATATTCATTAGATATAGACAATGATTTACAGGTGAAAAACACTTATTTAATCCTGCCTGAAAATTTGCCGGCAATCTACTTGCCAGAAACCGATTCCTATTACGAACTGTCTGATTTAAATCGCGAAACTGCGGAAGAAGATAGGTTATTAATTTTTCAAAAGCTTTCCGGTGAATCTCAACTTAGCAAGGTTTGAAGCTGACTAAACAACCAGATCCCCGACTTCTTGAAGAAGTCGGGATCTAATCCATCGCCCAATCCTCACCCGCGATACTGCACCCGATAAATCCGGTTGTTCGCTTCCTCAGTAAACAGCAAACTCCCGTCAGGTAAAACCAGCAAACCAACCGGCCTCCCCCAAGTTTTCGGGCCAGACGGATCTGTCAGAAAACCAGTTAGAAAATCCTCATAATAACCTTGAGGGCGTCCGTTCGCCGCATTAAAAGGTACAAACACGATTTTATAACCAGTTCCAGCGTTCCGATTCCAACTGCCGCGAAACGCCACAAACGCCCCGTTCAGGAATCTTTTAGGAAACGTTTTGCCGTCGTAAAACTGAAGCCCCAAAGCCGCCGAATGCGCCTGAAACAGCACGTCCGGCATTAATGTTTTAGCCGCTAAATCAGGTCGATCGCTATTGCCGTTTCTGGAGTGGCGCGGGTCGAGCAAATTCGGCTTAAAATAAGCGTAAGGCCAGCCGTAAAACTCGCCTTGACGAATTCTTGTGAAGTAATCCGGCACCAAATCATCTCCCAAACCGTCGCGTTCGTTGACCGTCGTGTAGAGTTGATTGGTTGTTGGGTGAAAATCCAATCCCACCGGATTTCGCAAACCGGAAGCAAAAATTTGCTGGTTCTTGCCGTCCAAATTCATCACTTGAACAGACGCCCTCGGCAGCGGCTCGACATCGGCATTAGACTGCGATCCAACTGATACGAAAAGCTTGCTCTTGTCGGGGGAAACGACAACATTTCGCGTCCAGTGTTGGTTGTAGCCGCCGCCCGGTAAATCGGCAATTTTTTGACCGGCACCACTCAATTGTTCCTGCCCTTTTGTGTAGGGAAATCGGCGGACTTCAGCGGTATTTCCGAGGAAAAAATAGCGATCGGCAAAAGCCATGCCAAAAGGAATATTTAAACCGTTTTGGGTACTTGCAAAAGTTTTGCGAACCTCAGCAACGCCGTCGCGGTTGGCATCCCGCAACAGCGTAATCCGATTCTGCCGGGTTTCTGTTACCAAAACATCGCCTGTCGGCGTCAAAGCCAGCCATCGCGGAGCGTCTAAATTGTCAGCAAAAACGTTGACGACAAAGCCAGGAGGGACTTGCAGCACTGGCGATGCGGGAATCGGTACTACTTGAGGAGGTTTTGAGGCGCTATCGCTGGCTCCTGGCCGCGGCAAAGAAGTTGCAACAATGCGGATTGGCTGCGGCGAAAGCGGTTTGGTCGGTACAATTTGATTTGTCCCAACATTTGTCAGCGGTGCACGGGAGGGAATTTGCGACACGGGGCCGGTGTCGCCAACAGCAGGGGCGATCGCATCTGTAGCTCGATCGCACGCAATCATCGGCAACAGCAGAATTAGCAGCAAGAAACGCAGGTAATACATAGCAGCGATTTCTCCACAATTGCTGGACAATTCTATTATTCTAACTGCTATTAAATAGCTAAGCCACCGCCGGCGCGGTGGCTTAATTCCATTTACTGATACCAGTTGCAAAAAAGAATCCAACTGTAGGCCAGTGCTCCAAAGTTTGAACTCGATCAGTCAATCGATTTTAGATTTTAGATTTTAGATTGAAGAAAGCGACCTCACTGATAACTCCGAGGGCTTGCGATCCGGATTCGAGCTTTTTTCTCGCTCCACGAATGAATCACGGGGCTTGTGACCACATTGCTTTTGGTCATTCGCAATTCTCTAATCGAAAATCTAAAATCTAAAATGGTATAACCTAGCTCTACCAAAGTCCTCTCACAGGAGCCGGACGGGGAGCCGGAGCCGGAATCGGACGGGGAGCCGGAACCGGAGCCGGAGCCGGAGCCGGACGAGGAGCCGGACGCGGTGGCGGTTCTGGGGCCGGACGCGGTGCCGGTGCTGGGGTTGCGGGACGAGCAACCGTTGTGGCTACAACCTTATAATCGGGGATCACCGCGATATTTTGTATCTGAGATCCGGCGACGGTGGCTCTGACTTTCATTCCCGGTACTAGACCAATAATTCTCAGGACGCATCTTTGAATCCTGAGAGTCCTGTACGGCGCGCTTTCTTCGCGAATAGTTACTACATCGCCGACAATACTTTTGACAAAACCGACAATGGTTCTAGTGTTTGCTGTTGTGGTAGTTTGCGTTTGGGCTATTTGAGTTGCAGGGTTAGCCATCGCAGGATGTACTGAGACCGCCGAAATTACCACCGACAGTGTTGCACCTGTCAATAATTTGATGTTCTGAAGACGCATTGAAACCTCACATTAACTGCTATTCAGGGTCGGGTTTGCTTCCGCTGCGCGAAAGTCCCAACCTCTATACCTAATCCAGTTTAATCCCCAGAGTAGGAAATTTATGACAATCTCAAAAAAAGATTATCGAACAAGTATTGAAAGACTAAATTTTACATCATAAGTTCCCGATTTACAACAAGTTCAGCGGTTCGCATCTCTAGAGTGTTGCCGTGATATATTGAGTTTATTCGATCGACCGTAGCAGTTTTTTTCCGCCAACCTAACTGTTGCTGGGGGCAACTCTACCCAAAGACAGAGTGTGCTTGCCGGATACAGCAGCGCCATAGTTTGAATACTCGATCCCCAGTCTGCCATCCCCAGTCGGTCATGGCTAAAAAATCAAATTAGTCGGAGGTATAATTTAATCATTTTCTGGCAATATTTACGCATAAACCGGGTTTTCTCACGACATTCTCTTGCGTAAGTCCACTGAGCCGCTTATAAAAACCTTGTTTTTTTCGTAGTATTATTGCCTAAGCTTTGTGTTGAGTTACAAGTTATCAGTGGTGTAATTTCAACTAACAACTGTGCAGCGCAGTTGCAGTCAAAAAGCCATCTCAAAATTTTTCTGATCGGGTGCGGTTGGCGGATAATTAGATAGGAACTTTGTAGGAACTGCTGGTGAGGAGTTTAGCGAACAAAACAATGGTGAAGAGCAAATTTTTGTTTGACAAGTTAATTGTACTGAGCTTGAGTGCAGCCGCGCTGTCGGTCGGCCTACAGCAGCAGGCGACTGCCGAAGTGGTGGCTAATTCAAGTAATAGTGCGATCGCAGCGCAGCGGCCCACATCCGAGACAAAATTGCCGAATCTCGGAACCCCAGAACTGCCGCCCCTGGGAGAACCATTTCGTTATATTCCCCAGGAACCAAAACCTGCGGTAAATCCTATTGAGGAAGTGCGTTTAGTGCTGAAATTGCGAGAACGCCGCGTCTATGTTTACCGACAAAATAAGGTGCAAGCCAGTTTCCCGGTTGCTGTGGGAAAAGGCGGGTGGGAAACTCCTACAGGCAATTTTAAAGTTATGCAAATGATCAAAGATCCAGTTTGGCAAAATCCTTGGACAGGAGAACTTATTCCTGCTGGGCCCGACAATCCATTAGGGAGTAGGTGGATGGGGTTTTGGACGGATGGCAAGAATGTGATTGGTTTTCACGGTACTCCGAATCCAGAGTCGATCGGGGGGGCGGCTTCTCACGGGTGCGTCAGAATGTTTGATAAAGACGCACAGGCTTTATTTGAGAAAGTCGCAGTTGGCACACCGGTGATAGTTGAGCATTAATTATTTGGAGGTTGGGGTGCATAAAAACACATGAACAGGCTTTCCGGCCTGTTCCACAAAGACTTAAATTTGGTTGTGGGGTGGGCAGGAGAGCCCGCCCATGAAAGACTTATTGATAATGCAGCTATTGGCTGAGTTAAAACTTACATTTTGTACCCCTCTCAGCAACAGGCTTTCCGGCCTGTTCCACAAAGAGTTAAATAGATTGCTGATATTTTTCCAGCAACTCCGGGATGTAATCGTAGCCATCAACACCGATCGCCGGAATGATATTCGCTCGACTTTTCGCCAAAGATTGTTTAAAAGATTCCGCCCCCATTTGACCCCGCAAAATTGTCAACAAACCCGCCGATTGACGCCACTCCATTGCACCAATTTGCTCCAAAGTATACATCCCCAAACTGCCCGCAAATATCGCTTTTTCTAGTGAGTTGATTCTGTAATAAGCTTGAGCCAAGTAAGCCAAATTCAGACCTTGCAAATATAAATCCCCTGAGAATTGAGCCGCTTGCCAACCTTTGAGCAAATATTCGATCGCAGCTTCAGCATTTTCCAGGGCGATTTTAGCAATACCGAGACTGCTGGAACAAAAAGCTTGACTTTGGCGATCGCCCAATTTTTCCGATAGCAACAAACCTTGTTCCAAATAACCGATCGCACTCTCGTAAACCTCCGGTTCCACCTCCTCCAACTGCCGCGCTTGAAACACTTCACTGTAACCCAAATTAGCCAGAGCATTTGCCTCGCCTTGTCGCTCTCCCGCTTGTCGTGCCATAATTAAAGCCCGCTGGCTGTAATTAATCGCTTCCTGATAATTTTTTTGAGCAACATAGTTGCGGCTGATGTGATTGAGATTGGCAACTTCGCAAGCTTTGTCTCCTTCGGTACGGGCAATTTCCAGCGCTTGCTTGTGCAGCAAGAGCGATCGCTCGTAGGCCCCAGCCGCCTGCATCGAATAACCCAAAAGCGTCAGAATCCGAGCTTTTGCTTGAGTGCCTTCAACTCGCCGCAGCGGTTCGTCTAAATAATCCAAAGTATGCCGCAGGGCTTTACCATCAAACGAAGCAAAAATTCCCCCGTAAAGCGGAAAGTATTCCCGCTGAGAAAAAGCGCGCAAAATTTGCAAAGTTACTTGAAAACAAGCATTTGCCAACTGCTCGCCGCTCTTGGTAGAATTATTAAACCCACTAGCTAGCTGACTCCAAATTACCGCAAAAGTAATGTAAGTAGAAATTGAAGCTTTTGTTGACACTTTGGAATCATAAACTTGCTTATCAAACCATGTCGCCAACGCCCGCTGCAAGCACTGCAAAATAATCGCCGCTTCCACCAATATGCCTAAATCTAAATTCGCTTGCTGGGCTGCGAATTGAACTACAGATTCACCGACTGCAATAGTATTCAAAAGAGCCTGGGGGAAGGGACTGTTAACTTTTTTTGCCCAAAAAGCCCAAGGCCCATTTTGTTCGGGGCTACCGGCAAATCCTAGCTGCTGCGGCTGATAAATCCAGCCCACGAGTTCCGGTTCCAACCGCTGCCAAGATTCTAAACCTTTCGCGATGCCGGCGGTGATTTGCTGCAAATCTTGTTCGGTTTCGGGATTAGCCGTTTGCAGCATTTGTTGGTGCAGAGATTTTGCCAATTGCTGCAATTGAGCCAGAGTCAGCGGATGTTCTTTATTCGGATCGATTACTTGCAATAATGCCAGGAGGCGGGCGTTAGATTCGGCAGTAACGATTTGTTGGATTGAGGATGCAATTGCGCGATCGACGCGGTTATCTTTCTGCCAGCGTTCCCATTCTCCTTGGATGGTTTTGAGAGATCGGAGGGTGCGATTTGCCTTTGCTTGTTTGATTTCGTCTTTTTCATTTCTGACTTGATTTTCGGCGGCATCAAGGCGTTCGCCGAAACAGCGTTCAAAGATTTCGCCAGTACCAGTGCTAATGTCTTGCACCAGCATTTGATAAACTTGTTCTTTGGAGCGAATTTGACCTTTGAGGGTGATTTCGACAATTTTGTCGATTAGAGCTAGGTAGCGATCGCGCAGTGAGGTAGAGTCTGGCATAAGTTATTTTTAGTTAATAAATTTTTATGGACAGCGCTTGCAGCTTGCACCATTTCATGCTGCTACTTAATTTTACAGCTCATCTGGATTAATGCCCATTGCTCGCAGTCGATCGGCTAATGGATTTGCCCGCTGACTTTCAGATTCGGCTAGCTGCCTTTCCAATTGAGCTCGCTGTCTTGCAAATTCTTCTGGAGTCCGAGCTAAATTGCCATTAACATCATACTAGCGCAGCCACAACCTCTGATGTTCCAAGAAAGAACCTTACCACAAACCAAAACTCAACTTTATTTCCAGTATCCAGAATCGAGCACCTGTTAACACTTGTTCGCGGTAAAGGTTGCCAACTAAGCGAAATACTCTCAATAGCTTTTTGTCTTTGCTAAAAACAAAGTAATAACGAATCTTCAAAATTATCTCGTAAATCTGCCACTTAGTCGGCGGCTTCTTTGGTAGGGATTCTGTCAGCCCCAAATCTTCATCTTCCCTACCTAGTGACCGAAATTAGATGGCGATTAAAAGAGTTACGGCTTCGTCCCAAATGGCGTAACTTTGGCGCAAGTCTCTGTCTCGGTAAACTCTCAAAACTTCGACAACTAAATACCAATCGGGTGTTTTGTACCACTTGGGATGATTGGATTCGTAGTAGAGATTTAGATCGCTGGCAGAGAATACGCGATCGGTTAGATAATTAGGGAGAAATCAGCGATCGCACAACTTTTGTGATTGCCAGAGTGATATTCGTCAGGTAAGCCTGGGTGCTCCGGGTCTTCACTTGGTAGAGCGTACATCGTCGGCAGCACTTTTGTTTGCGTTGGCTGCGACTCGGGTATGTACATTTTTATACCATTATCCCTGCGAGATGTTAAGGAGATTCAGGCGGTACGGTAATTGTTACATTATAACGCGATGTGATTTTTTGTGGCATAAATTCGGTATCCTTTGCACCGGAAATTTTTGCTAAATAACGATCCCCCACTGCTTTTATTAATAAATATTCTCACCTCGCTCTGACGGTTGGTTTGAGATTTTTTTGGATAGTTATAAGGTATTTTATTATGTAATGCAGGTAACATTTTTAAGTGCGAACACTCAGGTTTTTGACTCTGGTGGTACGCCGAATTCGAGCGAGAAAAGGAGATGACGACGGGCAGTAAGAAGATGTTGACATACACGAGTTATTTGTGGTATGTTAGGCTGAATAATTTATTATACATTGGTAAGACAATATCTGCGACACAATTATTGGTGGCTCTGCCAACTTTTTGGTAATCGCAGAAGGCGTTTTGGGTCAACGGTTAGACGGCTATACCCGGACTCTATTAAGACTTTGTTAGTATCTTGAGTGTTTACATCTACTGATTTTGAGGTAACAAACAATGAAAGACTTAATAATGGGTTATGCAACAAACTGTAAATTCGATGATTTCTACAGGTTCGTTGCATCAACTCGTCAGCATTGCGATCCAGATAAAGTTGATATTGTTGTGTTTATTAATGCCTTAGGGGATGAGTTCGCAAAGGTAGCTCTAGAAAAAAATATCACCCTTATACCAGTTGAAAATGTGTGGAAGTGGGTTACTAGCTCAAAAATCCTAAATCTCATCTATCACGCAAAGATGGTGGGACTGCAAGCTTTAATTCTACTAAGTTCAGGCTCTAACCGTACCTACTTAGAGGAGGATTATAGGAGTACGGTTGCCAATTGGATTCATCCACTAGCAGGTCGGTGGATTACTTACCATACATTCCTTAAGGTTAACTCCAGTTATCGAATGGTTATGACTTCAGATGTGCGGGATGTTGTTTTCCAAGCTTCTCCCTTCGATGACTTAGACTCTAGTAAGCTTCACGTTTTTGAAGAAGCAGGTATTTATTTTGGACCGCCCACTCCAGAAAATGTAGATAGTGAATGGGTGAATGCTGTTTATGGAAAAAAAACTCTTGAAAAACTGTTGGGAAAACCTATACTCTGTGCAGGGACAGTATTAGGAGGAAACCATCTCATGATGCAATTAATTGAATTAATGGTGGTGGAGGCTCAACGCCACCGTCGTAAGCCTCTAGATCAAGCAATGTTCAATAAGGTGATTAACTATGAATTTCCCAGTAACCAAACGGTGAAACATAATTTGAAGAGTGGTGCCGTCCTCACACTGTGTGGAGATCATGAGAGATGTTGGGATATTCAGGATGACAAAGTGATGGTTGACGATCGCCTTGTTCCTGTTATACATATGTACGATCGCGATTCTCGGACTAAGGAATTATTTCTCAGCAAGATTCCAAGTCCGCAGAAGTAACCTGTAACCGGATTTGTTTAGGAATTATGTAACTGGCTTACCTTAATCGGACTCTGCGATTTTCTCAAGTCTGGGTTTAAACCGCGTGAACGGTTACATCCGTGGTGTTCTAGTCGATGAAATTCTGTAATCGCTTCGGAAGTTGAGTTAAACTTCCCCGTAGGGGGAAGTTTAGCTTAAAAAGGGAAACGTTAAGAACATTCCGCTTCCGTTTTTCTATAACGCCTTGGTTTTACACTAGAAATCCTGCCTTCTCTCAGACTTGGCGACGGCACACTATTCTTGAAATAACACCAAGCTCGATCGCCCTCCACTCCCGGCCTCACGAAAGTAAAAGCCTGACATTGTTCATCAAACACATGGATTTGTTTGTAAAGATACGGGTCGGGTTGGCTAATGTACATATTGCTATAATCAGCGCCGATTCTGTCAGTATTTAACTCTAAATTCCACCTTGTCAACAGCCACTAGCTGCGGCACAACAGTTTTAGCTTCTGCACCAATCATCCCCAAAGCAGAGGCTGCACTACTAGGCACATTTGAATTGGAGTCTTTCAGCAAGACAATTAGCTGCGCGAGTGCAGTTTAAGCTTTTGCACGGATTTTATTCAAAGCAGAGGCTGCACTACTACGCACATTTACATGGGAGTCTTTAAGCAGGGAAATTAGCTGTGACTGTGCAGTTTTAGCTTCTGCACCGAAACTTCCCAAAGCAAAGGCTGCACTGCTACGCACAGTTACATCTGAGTCTTGAAGCAGGGGAATTAGCTGTGGCACAGCAGTTTTAGCTTCTGCACGCATCCTTGCCAAAGCATAGTCTGCACGGCTACGCACCTTTGCATCGGAGTCTTTTAGCAACAGAATTAGCTGCGGCAGTGCAGTTTTAGCTTCTGCACCGATACTTCCCAAAGCATTGGCTGCACGGCTACGCACATTTGCATCGGAGTCTTTCAGCAACAGAATTAGGTGTGGCACAGCAGTTTTAGCTTCTGCACCCATCCTTCCCAAAGCATAGTCAGCACGGCTACGCACATTTGCATCGGAGTCTTTCAGCAAGAGAATTAGCTGCGGCACAGCAGTTTTAGCTTCTGCACCCACCGACACATCTGAGTCTTTCAAGGTTTTGACAAAGGCAGGAATAGCAGGAAGAGCAATTTGTCTTAGAACCTCAGCAGCACTCTGGCGGACTGACAAATTCTGATCCTGCAAAGCTTCCATCCAATCAGGGATGGCTGGTTCACCTATTTTTCGTAACAGCTTAATAGCTGGATCAAGTGCCGTTTCATCGTTACTCTTTAACTTCTCGGTGAGGGAGGGAATCTCTTTGGGATTAGCTGTGGGTTCGTCCTTAATTCCAGCCGCAGCATTGCGAGTCAACAGCAAAGGGGATGTGAAAGATAGAAACGACAGGGCAATTACGGCAACTAATCTTTGTCGGTAGTGCTTCGTCATGGGCCAGAATCCTTGTATTTGATGAGCCGTCTCAGCCATTTGAATAATTGTGTATACATTCTCATCAAACTGTTTCAGGACTCCGGACGATCTAAATTTGTGCTTGTCTGTGGTGAAATCGATCGCCCTAAATACTGCTTACAAAGCGCCACTTTAAGAACATTCCGCCGTCTCAGGCATAATTATAGGAATCCTTGCAGGAGTCGTAAATTTTTTACCCCACCCCAACCCTCCCGGAACCCGCTCGCTCGGGAGTAAGAAATTTACAAATGATGCGAGGATTGCTATAGATATCTTATATTCGTTCTATGATGTGTTTATGATTTCCGAACCCCTTACCCTCTCAACAAGCAATCCTGTTTTAGCCGCCAAAGGATTAACTCGTCGTTTTGGTGGTTTAATTGCTGTAAACAACGTATCTTTTACAGTTGAAAAACACGAAATCTTTGGATTAATCGGCCCTAACGGCGCGGGCAAGACAACTCTATTTAATCTAATGACTGGACTGATACCTGCTTCTAGCGGCAACCTGATTTATCAAAATGAAAATATTTCCCAATTGAAGCCTTATCAAATTGCTAATAAAGGTATTGCCAGAACTTTTCAAAATATCCGGTTGTTTGGGGAACTTTCTGCTGTGGAAAATGTGGCGATCGCCCGACACATCCACAGTCGATCGGGCAATCCAGTTTTATCGGTGCTGGCGGGGATTTTCGGCTTGCCAGCATCTAACGCAATGGAACGCAAAACCCAGCGAAAAGCCCTAGAATTGTTGGATTTAGTCGGATTGGGCGATCGCGCGGGCGAACAAGCCAAAAACTTGCCCTACGGCGACCAGAGGCGCTTAGAAATTGCCCGCGCTTTAGCCTTAGAACCGCAAATACTCTTGTTAGATGAACCTGCAGCAGGGATGAATCCCAGTGAAAAGCACAAATTAAGCGAATTTATCCGAGAAGTACGCCAACAATTCAATTTAACTGTAATATTGATCGAGCATCATGTACCGCTAGTTATGGGGTTGTGCGATCGAATTGCCGTCTTGCATTTCGGTCAGCTTATTGCTTTAGGAGAACCTGCTGTTGTGAGGAATGACCCGGCGGTGATTGAGGCTTATTTGGGAGATGAAACGTAGAAATTGTAAATGTTTCCCCGGCTCTGGCAGGGAAGCGACATCTACAGGCTCCGCCTCGTTTGGTAACATAAAAAATCGAGGCAGAGCCTCGGGTTCTGCGTTACCAGATCGAGCGGGGAAACGAGTAAGATTAATAGTTATTGTTAAATGTATCTCCCAGTCCTCTTAAGAGGAATTCAGCTATGAGCCAGGGGTTTAAACCTCTGGCGGACTCGCGGACTAACCGACTAGCGAACTGCGGAAAAAGAGAGAAAATTTTATCAACAATCAAGTCACACAAAATGCAACACAGCTCACCCAAAACCACCCAAAACATCCTCTTAGAACTCAAAAATGTTTCTGTAAGTTATGGGGGAATTCAAGCCATACAAAATATTAATCTCACGATTAATGCAGGCGAGGTTGTCAGTCTCATCGGTGCCAACGGTGCGGGCAAAAGTACCACCCTGAGAGCGATTTCTAAAATAGTTAATTTGCGGCAAGGACAAATTATTTATAGCGGGCGCGATATTAGCCGCCGCCAAGCTCACGAAGTTGTGAAATTGGGAATCGCCCACAGTCCAGAAGGGCGGCGGGTTTTGGCGCAGCAAACGGTGTTGAGTAACTTGGAATTGGGGGCCTATATTCGATCGGACTCGGCCGCAGTAAAAGCCGATTTAGAGCGCCAATTTGAGATATTTCCGCGCCTAGCAGAAAGGCGTCGCCAGCTAGCAGGAACCCTCAGCGGTGGGGAACAGCAAATGCTGGCGATCGCCCGCGCGTTGATGAGCCGCCCGAAGCTGCTATTATTAGACGAGCCTAGTTTAGGCTTAGCACCTGCGATCGTCAAAGAAATTTTTGCAATTATTCAAAACCTCCGCTCAACAGGCGTTACAATCCTCTTAGTCGAACAAAACGCCAGTTTAGCACTGCAAATTGCCGATCGGGGTTACGTGCTAGAAGCTGGTAATATTACCCTCACAGGTATTGGAACGGATTTGCTAAACGACGAGCGAGTCAGGAGCGCATATTTAGGATGACTTGGTTAATTTTTGGAATTTTGAGCGCTTTCTTTGAAGCCGTCAAAGACGTTTTGGGCAAACAAAACCTCAAAAAAAGTGACGAATATGTCGTCGCTTGGTCTTTCTCATTTTTTTCAGTCATCTTTTTGATTCCCTGGGTATTTTATACAGGAATTCCGACCTTAAACTCTCAATTTTGGCTCGCCCTATTAATCGGAGGTAGCATCAACGCTGTCACAGCCCTCCTCTACATCAAAGCCATCAAAGTATCAGATTTATCCCTGACACTACCGATGGTAGCTTTGACACCATTATTCATGTTGGTAACTTCACCGTTAATTGTCGGTGAATATCCCAAATTATTTGATTATATTGGCATTTTACTAATCGTAGCAGGCTCTTATTTATTAAATATCAAAGAGAAATCCAAAGGATATTTAGCCCCATTCAAAGCACTGCTGGATGAACCAGGGCCCAAATTGATGTTAATCGTCGCATTACTATGGAGTATTGCCGCAAATTGTGACAAAATAGGAGTTACCAATTCCTACCCTATTTTTTGGGTATTCTCTTTGTTTGGTACAATGAGTGTTTTGCTACTGCCAGTTTTATTGCACAAAACCCCAAATCCAGGGCGACAAATTCTCAAACAATTACCAATGCTAGCTGCTATGGGGTTTATCAATGCTACTGGAATAATTTTTCAAATGCAAGCTTTGACATTAACTTTCGTAGTGCGAGTGATCGCGATTAAGCGTACTAGCGTGTTAATGGGTGTATTGTTCGGTCATTTCATTTTTAAGGAAAAAGATATTCAAGAAAGATTATTAGGGGCCGGAATCATGATTTTGGGAGTTTTATTTATCAGTTTATAGGTTGAGATTTCCGGGACTTTGACGCTCGTTCACTCGGCGAATGTAGGGGCGGTGCCCCCGTGGTCGCCCTCTCTCGGTTGGGCGGGGATGTCTGGGTGGGAAACAAGCCCTAGCCTCTATTGATGTATAAGTCATGTTATACTCAAGGCGATCGCACTTTTTCTCACTATTTATTAAGATAAAAAAAATTAATGCACAAAATAGCCGCCACACCCGGAGGTTGGAACCCTCAAGCAGAAGGAGTAATTTTTATTCAGCAAACCCCAGCACCAATAGTATTTATTAGTGCTGCTGACACCGACATTCAAACTCTCGCAGCCGCCGCATCCAAAATGCCGGCAAAATTTCCCAAAGTGCGCGCAGTAAACCTGCTTCAGTTGCAGCAACAACTAACAATTGATACTTATGCCGAGGAAGTTTTAGAACGCGCAGAGGTGATAATCTTAAGACTGTTAGGAGGGCGTTCTTATTGGTCTTATGGGTTAGAAATCCTGCGAGAAACTGTGCAAAAAACTAACGCATCACTGATTGTAATGCCGGGAGAAGACAGTCCCGACCCCGATTTAATCAGCCATTCCAATGTATCGCTGTCAGCAGTCAATCAACTTTGGCGCTATTTCACAGAAGGCGGAGTCCAAAACTTTGTTAATGCACTAAAATTTGCCGCCGATACTTGCCTAAAAACTGCTTATAATCCGCCCCTACCTCAAACAGTTTCCCGCGTCGGAATTTATGAGTGGGGCGGAGAAGCGGGGGCGTGTTTTGCAACTTTACAACCAGATTCAGATCCCCCTAAATCCCCCTTAAGAAGGGGGACTTTGACAACTTCTTGCTCCCCCCTTATTAAGGGGGGCTGGGGGGGATCTCCGGCTTTACCAACTCTAGCTAAAGTCGGAATTTTATTTTATCGCGCTCATTACTTATCAGGAAACTTAGCACCAGTTGATGCACTTTGTCAAGCTCTCGCAGAGCGAAACTTAGTACCAGTTCCTGTCTTTGTGTCTTCTCTTCGGGAACCGGATTTGCAAATAGAATTGCTGGAATATTTCCAGCCCAAAGAATCAGAACCCATTCAATTATTGCTCAACACCACAAGTTTTGCAGTCTCGGGTTTCAGCAGTCAAGAACCGACACAAAACAGCTTAAAATCCTTAGACGTTCCCGTATTGCAAGCAATCTTCAGCGGTGGCGGTTTGGAACAGTGGGAAACGGAACTTCAGGGACTTTCGCCCCGCGATGTGGCGATGAATGTAGCATTGCCGGAAGTAGACGGAAAAATCATTACTAGGGCTGTTTCTTTTAAAGCGGTACAGACTTGGAACAGCGAATTAGAAACAGATGTAGTAGGCTATGTAGCAGCGGGCGATCGCATTTCATTTGTAGCAGATTTAACCGCGAATTGGGTGAAAATGAAACAAACCCCAGCCGCCAACAGACGCATCGCCATAATTCTGGCAAATTACCCCACCCGCAACGCCCGCTTAGCCAACGGTGTCGGCTTAGATACGCCCGCTAGCTGTGTCGAAATCCTCAAAGCTATGCAGCAAGCTGGCTATCAAATTGAAAACCTACCCGCTAGCGGCAACGAGTTAATTGAACTGTTGACTTCAGGCGTAACAAATGACCCGGAAGGACGCGAATTGCGCCCTGTTCATCAATCTTTGGATTTGGCAGAATATGAAGAATATTTTGCTACTTTGCCGCAGCAAGTACAGGATGGGATTTGTAAAAGATGGGGGCTTCCGGGAAGCTATGCACAAGATTTTATAAGTAACAATACGTCTTTTCCGATTCCGGGAATTCAGTTCGGTAATGTATTTGTAGGAATTCAACCATCGCGGGGATATGAACTTGACCCCGCGTTAAATTATCATGCACCCGACTTAGAACCAACTCACAATTATCTAGCTTACTATTATTGGCTGCGAGAAAAGTTGGGAATTGACGCTATAATTCATGCTGGAAAACACGGCAATTTAGAATGGCTTCCCGGTAAAAGTATAGCATTGTCTAACAAATGTTATCCAGAAGTAGCATTAGGCGCAATGCCGAATTTTTATCCCTTCATTGTCAACGATCCGGGGGAAGGTTCCCAAGCAAAAAGACGATCGCAAGCCGTGATAATCGACCACCTGACACCGCCGATGACTCGCGCCGAACTCTACGGGCCTTTGCAGCAGTTGGAAACCTTAATCGACGAGTATTGCGAAGCCCAAAGTTTAGATCCGTCCAGATTGCCCATGATTCGCGATCGCATTCTCGCCCTCACCAACAAAGAAAACTTAGATAAAGACTTAGGAATACAACTAAATAAATCAGAATTTACAGAATTTATCACCCGCACAGACGGCTATCTTTGCGAACTCAAAGAATCCCAAATCCGGGACGGATTGCACATTTTCGGTCAGTGTCCCGAAGGTAGACAGTTGAGAGATTTGATAATTGCGATCGCCCGCCATCCCACCAACGGGCGATCGGGCATAACCCGCGCCCTAGCAGAAGACTCAGGCTACGATTTCGACCCCTTAACCTGCGATCCAACGTCGATTATTCAGAACCGCACAGCAGGCGATTTAACAGCAGAACTCGAAGAAAAAGCGGCTGAATTAGTAGATAACTTAATCGAAAACCTCCGCGTTCATCCGCGTTCATCTGCGGTTAAAAATATCCAAATAGGAGAAGCAACCCAACAAGAATTAGACTGGATAAATAACTATCTTTTACCTTCACTCCTCCAAACAAACCAAGAAATTACCAACCTTTTGCGCGGACTAGATGGGCGGCACATACCAAGCGGCGCATCCGGCGCGCCCACCCGCGGCAGACCAGATGTATTGCCCACCGGTCGGAATTTTTACTCAGTAGATATCCGCGCCATTCCCACAGAAACCGCCTGGAGAGTTGGCAGAGTTGCTGCTGAAACTTTAATCGAAAGATACACCCAAGAAAACGGCGAATATCCGAAAACTTTGGGTTTGTCCGTGTGGGGAACATCCACCATGCGGACGGGGGGAGACGACATCGCCGAAGCCTTGGCGCTGATAGGAGTTCAACCAGTTTGGGATGGCCCTTCGCGCCGGGTGGTAGATTTTGAAATTTTGCCAGTTTCTGTTTTGCGGCGGCCGCGCGTTGATGTTACTTTGCGAATTTCTGGCTTTTTCCGCGATGCTTTTTTTAATTTAATTGATTTGTTTGACAGTGCGGTAAAAGCTGTGGCAGATTTAGACGAACCGGCAGAAAACAACCCTTTAGCCGCACAAGTTAAAGCCGAGATTCAGTATTGGGAATCTACAGGTTTGAGTCGGGAAGAGGCGCAAAGGCGATCGCAATTTCGAGTCTTTGGCTCAAAACCAGGTGCTTACGGCGCAGGACTTCAAGGCATAATTGAAGCTCAAAACTGGACAGACGACAGCGATTTAGCAAAAGCTTACATTAATTGGAGCAGTTACGCCTATACAAGTACCCCCCCAACCCCCCCTTATCAAGGGGGGGCTAAATCTAATTCCTCTGCTTTACAACCAGGGGATACCCCCCCAACCCCCCCTTACCAAGGGGGGGCTAAATCTAACTCTTGTCCCCCCCCTTTACAAGGGGGGGCTAGGGGGGGTGAATTAAGTTCTGAGGCTAATTCCAACTCTTGTCCCCCCCTTTTACAAGAGGCGGCTAATTCCAACTCTTGTCCCCCCCCTTTACAAGGGGGGGTTAGGGGGGGTGAATGGGGATGTTCTGCACCCGAAGCATTTGAAAAACGCCTCGGCCAAATGCAAATAGTTTTGCAAAACCAAGACAACCGCGAACACGACATCCTCGACTCGGATGATTATTATCAATTCCAAGGGGGAATGACGGCCGCAATTCGCAATTTGCAAGGCAAAAATCCTGAAACCTATTTCGGAGACAACTCGATTCCCGAGAAGCCGAAAGTGCGGCAACTGCGGGAAGAAATTGCGCGGGTTTACCGCAGTAGGGCTGTAAATCCCAAATGGATAGAAGGTGCGATGCGACACGGTTATAAAGGTGCGTTTGAAATTGCAGCAACAGTTGATTTTTTGTTTGCTTACGATGCTACGGCAAATTGTGTAGAGGATTTTATGTATGAAGGAATCGCAGAGGCTTACATTTTTGATGAGAAAGTGCAGGCATTTATTCAAGAAAACAATCCTTGGGCACTGCGAGATATGGCGGAAAGATTGCTAGAAGCTCGTCAGCGGGGGTTGTGGGAGAGTGCGAACCAGGATACATTGGATAAATTGAGGTCGATCGCCCTGCAAGCCGAAGCAGTCATCGAATCCCATACTGGTTTCTAGTCTGAACGGAGAAATGATAGAATATAGTTAATATGGGAGGAATCCATGTTGCGCGATCTCACCATCCAAAATTATCGCTGTTTTAAAGATTTTTATATCGACGATCTAGCTAGGGTTAATCTGATAGTCGGTCAGAACAATAGCGGTAAAACTACTTTTTTGGAAGCAATTTATTTATTAGTTAATGAAGGAAACATTCAGTTTTTACTTGAGGTGCTAAACAGCAGAGGTGAACTAACAGTCGAGCCTTCTAGACAAAGAAATGGCGAAGTTGTTTCTGGGCATCATTATCAGATTTTACATATTTTTTACGGTCATCAACTTAATAACTTCGATGGGGCTATTCATATCCGCTCTACAAAAGAGCATCCGCTCTCATTAAAAATTCAGCCCGATCCTATTGCCCAGCAACTGGCACTTCCTGGATTAGAGGATTTAGTTTTAGGTGGAGATTTATTCGGTGAGCTAGTTGTTTCATACGGACAGTATACCCAAATAAAAATTCCTATCCGTACTGATGGAACTATAGGCGATTCGCGTTACTTGCGGTTGGGCAACACATCTAAGTTAGTTTTTCCTATAGGGAGCAGCAATCAAAATTATTTTCTAACAACCACTAATATAAGCTTTGCGCGACTGTCTGTACTGTGGGATAGAATAACACTCACACCGAAAGAACAAAGTGTAATAGAAGCCTTGCAAATTCTGGAGCCGGATGTGGAACGGATTAGTTTCACCAGTCGCCAGACTTCTAATAGTGGTATTTTGCTTAAACTTCGGGGTCAGCCTCACCCAGTTCCTCTTGGCAGTATGGGAGATGGTATGGGACGAATTCTTAGTATAGCAATGGCAGCCGTATCATCAGAGAATGGGTTTTTGTGGGTTGATGAAATTGATACAGGTCTTTACTATCAAACGCAAACTGATATGTGGCGATTGATATTTGAAACAGCACAGCGATTGAACGTTCAAGTCTTTGCAACTACCCACAGTTGGGACTGCATAGCCGCATTTCAAGAAGCTTTAGAACAGTCAGAAGATAGTTCTGTTGGCAAATTATTTCGCTTGAGCCGGCGCGGCGAGGATATTCGTGCAGTTGAATACACTGCCGATGAATTGTCCGTTGCAGTGCGGCAAAGTATCGAGGTGCGCTGATGCCAAATGCACGAAAACCTCCTCAACCAAAACATCAACATTTATTTATATAGCAATCCTAACTCATTTGTGAATTTCTTACTCCCTCCCCAAGGCATCGGGGAGGGTTGGGGTGGGGTAAAAATTTTACGACTCCTGCAAGGATTGCTATATAAGGTAAGAATGACCGACAGGTAATCTGGGCTTTGTGGCAGCAATATCAACTGCCAGAAACATTTTCCGTCGAAGTACCGCAAGAAGAAGGTACAGAAGGAGTTGAAGCGCTGCTAAATGGCTTGCCAGAAAGATTGAAAGCAGTGAATTTACGCACCTTGGGAATTGTGGTTGATGCCGATCGCAATTTAAGTGGGCGGTGGCAATCTCTTATATCAAATCGGTTAGCATCGGAATAGTAAATTCGAGTTCACTGTTGACAGTTGACTGTTCACTGTTCGCTGTCAACAGTCAACCGTCAACAGTCAACATCATTCCGGTGTAACCGGAAATGATATTAAACATAAACTGAGTTCGATCGGCTATCGAGACATCCCGCAATCTCCCCCTCCCGAAGGCTGGGTTTGCACACCTTCAGATCCATACTTGCCTCGCGTCGGAGTTTGGTTGATGCCAAACAATCAACTTCCTGGAATGTTAGAAGATTTTGTCGCCTATCTCATCCCCCCTGGCGACACCCTGCATCCGAAAGCCGAAGCAATTTTACAAGAGCTCGAACAAGCCGGACTTCACCGCTACACTTTAATTCATCATCCCAAAGCGCTAATCCACACTTGGCTGGCATGGCAGAAAACGCCTGCAATGCCGATGGGACAAGCAATAACAGCGCAGGTGCTTAGCTGCGATTCCCCGATCGCCTTAATTTTTATTGAATGGTTAAAACATCTGTTTGAGCTAACTGCTCGATCCGCCGGATAATTAGTAAGATCTAGTAATATTTCGCGATCGCTGAAAGCTTTATGATTCGCCGCTACATTGCTAGCATCAGCACCAGCATCTTAAAACGTACCTGCGCCGCAACCGCCTTGCTAGCCTTAACTTTGGGATGTTCGTCAACGAAGCCGCCCAACACCGCAGCGCCATCGGGTTCGATCGAATCCGCAGTCTTAGCGCAGTCCCCAACGTCTCTGTTAGCCCGAAACCCCAACAAATCCAAAAAGTCCGTCAGCGTTTCTTCATGCCCTCAAAACGATGGCTTCACCGAGGCAGTTAACTTTGCCACCCAAGCTTCTAATTTGGCTCAATCAGCTAATTCAAAACAAGAGTGGGACAAAGTAGCCGCCCTGTGGGTGCAGGCCGTCGCCTGGATGCAAGCCGTTCCCGCCGGTAGTCCCAGACGGGCGTTTGCTGAGAAAAAAGTAATCGAGTACATGAGAAACCTGGTTTATTCCCAGCAGCAAGCGAGCGCAACCAGAACGCAAGCCAGTACAGTCAGCTTCAGCAGCGATTTGCTAAACGAACAACTAGAACTTTACCTATCCTACGTTGCTGCGGTCGGCCCGCCAGATGTTTTGATTGTCGGCAGTTCCCGGGCATTGCAGGGCGTCGATCCCAAACAGCTAAAACAATCTTTGGCCCAAAGGGGCCGTCCGGGCTTAAAAGTATTTAACTTTTCAGTCAACGGCGCAACTGCACAAGTAGTTGACTTTCAACTGCGGCGGCTTTTGAAGCCGGGTCATTTGCCTCAAATGATTGTCTGGGCGGATGGTGTGCGCGGATTTAACAGCGGCCGGGACGATCGCACTTTTAATTCGATCGTCGATTCTGAAGGCAGCCAACTTTTAGCAGCAGGCATTCGCCCCGAACTGCCCTCGGATGAACCCAACGAGATTCCGCTGTGTTACAGATTCCCGCAGCCCTGCGCTAACAACACTTTCCGCAAAGCATTGGCATCTGTCGATCGACCTTTCAGGGGCGGACAAGATGCCCACCCCACAATCAAATTCCTCTCTAGTGGAACGGGCATCTTGCCCGTTGCTGACACCCACCCCACAATCAAATTCCTGTCTAGTGGAACCGGCATCTTGCCCGTTGCTGAGAATGCTGCAAGATATGAGTTAAAACCGATCGCAGCGAATGCAGCAACCCAAAAAGCACAATTGATTCCAGTCTCGCGACGCACAACAGTAGCCATCAGACAACTCAACCAATTGGCAGATTCGATCGACTCTAACGGATTCATGGCTATATCGGGCACTTACAACCCCAACACTTATTATCGAGAACGCGCTTACGTTTCAGGCCAGTACGATCGCGACTACGAAAACTTCAACCTCGGAGGCAAACAAGCAACAGCCTTTAATTCAGTTGTAGCATTTACCAAAGCTCGCAAAATTCCCCTAATTTTCGTTAATTTGCCCCTCACCAACGACTACTTAGACGGAACTCGCCTGTGGGCAGAACAGCAGTTCCGGCAGCGAATGCAGCAACTCTCGCGGCAAAAAGGCTTCGCTTTCCGCGACTTGTCGCAGCGCTGGCCGGGCCGTAACGACTATTTTTTTGACCCCAGCCACCTCAACCGCTTTGGGGCGAGCGCAGTTTCTAGCCTGCTCGCGGCCGATTCCAGCATTATCTGGCCGCGGCCCAAATCCAGCCGCAGCGAGGGATAATACCATTTTCGATTTTCGATTTTCGATTAAAGAATTGGGAATGACAGATGATATCAAATCTGCCCTTCATCGGAATTATTCATCTCTCTTCCCTTCCTCTGTATCCTCTGCGTCCTCTGCGGTTTAATCATTCCGATATAACCGGAATTGATATGAGATAAGGGTTTGCAGCTTGCCAAAAATTGGATTACTTTTTGGAATTGCTATAAACCAGAGGCAGAATCTCCGAGGGGAGATGCCCTGCGGCATCGGAATAAGATTTTTCCGAGTACAGTGCCATCGTCCCGGTCGCGGCACTTCAGTCTAAAATCTCATCATCTAAAATCTAAAATCGATGTGCAGTGCGATCGTCCCGCTCGCGGCAATTCAGTCTAAAATCTAATCATCTAAAATCCAAAATCTAAAATCTAAAATCGATAGGTTGTGCAACTAAAACAAGTAATTATCGCCCACAAAGCCAGAGATACCCTCAGCCAGCGGTGGGCAGAACAGTGTGCCCGCCAATTAGAAAGTCGCGGGTGTCACGTTTTAATGGGGCCCAGTGGCGCGAAAGATAACCCGTATCCGGTGTTTTTAGCTTCTAGTAACAGCCCAATTGATTTAGCGGTAGTGCTGGGGGGCGACGGTACGGCCCTAGCTGCCGCGCGGAATTTGGCGGCTGACGGCATCCCGATTTTGGCAGCGAATGTGGGGGGACATCTGGGGTTTTTAACCGAGTCTTTTGAGGATTTCCAAAATACTGAGGAGATTTGGGACAGACTTTCGGAAGATAGGTATGCTGTGCAGAAGCGGATGATGTTGCAGGCAACAGTTTTTGAGGGAAACAGAAGCAATCTCGAACCCCAAAGCGATCGATTTTTGGCACTAAATGAAATGTGTGTCAAACCTGCTTCAGCCGATCGAATGCCGAGCTGTATTCTAGAAATGGAAGTTGACGGCGAAGTAGTCGATCAGTATCAAGGCGACGGTTTAATTGTGGCAACTCCCACCGGTTCGACTTGCTACACCGCATCTGCCAACGGGCCGATTATGCACTCGGGAATGGATGCGATCGCAGTTACTCCGATTTGCCCTTTGAGTTTATCCAGTCGGGCGATCGTACTCCCGCCCGGTTCAGTCGTCAGCATTTGGCCTTTAGCAGATTACGAACTCAGTACCAAACTCTGGACAGATGGCATTTTAGGTACTGCAATTTGGCCGGGACAGCGCGTAGACGTGCGGAGGGCAGACTGCGAAGCCAAATTTATCATTTTGCGGAAAAACTATTCTTATTACAACACTTTGAGGGAAAAACTTCACTGGGCAGGAGCCAGAATTCGCTACAGCAACAATCACCGCAATTAATCCGAATCATCCACCATGAAACTGCATTAACCCCTAGGACACGTAAGCGTGAAAAAACCTGTTAAATCACCAACAATCTAGATACAAAAACCGCCCTCAGCCAACCCATAATCTCTGTACTTTGTTAAGATCGCTCAATATCTTGACAAACAGCCTGATCCATGCAGATTTCCAAAAAATCAACCCGACCTTTCAACCCTCAAGATACATATCCCTGTCCCGTGTGTCGCACCGGTCAAATTTCCACCCTAGCGCTGATGGACGCCCTAGCTTGCAACTTCTGCCAGCACATTTATACTGCAAGCGTTGAAAGACAATCGCTCCAAATGGCCGATCGCCAACCGCCCGTAACTTGGCACTGGAACGGCAAACAGTGGATAGGAGCCCACCTCGAAGGCGTAGAATTCGGATGGCCCTACTTTGCAGCGGCTCTTGGTCTAATTTTCCTTCCCACTACCTTGCTGGGACTTTCAGCTTACTATTTTCCCCCGGTTCCCGGCAGCCGGTTGTCGTGGCTGCCCGTAGCTTGGACAGGCTTAGCTTTTTTGTCGCATTTAGGCATTGTGCTGTGGTTGGTAGGTGAATTTTATCAATTCCCGGTGGTGACTTACTTCAGAGCTTGGGGGCGCAGGATTAGCCGGCGCTAGCTTAAATGCTCTCTAACAGCCGCCCTCCGGCGGCCCACCGACATCGATCCAGGTAAAATTAGAGGCGATCGCAAAACTCTCGCCCAAATCCGCACTTAAGCAGCTATAATCGTTAGCTATTCTAAATAGTCAGATACAAACGCATTGCGATTTGTGAGGAGACGAATGAACATACTTGGAATCTCGGCGTATTACCACGACAGCGCCGCAGCCTTAATTCGCGACGGAGAAATTATAGCGGCAGCGCAGGAAGAAAGATTTTCCCGCAAAAAACACGACGCCAGATTTCCCAAGAATGCGATCGCTTATTGCTTGAAAGAAGCGAAAATAGATTTGCGGGAACTCGATCACATAGTCTTTTACGACAAACCTTTAGTCAAATTCGAGCGCCTTCTCGAAACCTATTTAGCCTACGCGCCCCAAGGTTTTCGCTCTTTCCTAACAGCCATGCCGATATGGCTCAAAGAAAAGCTTTACCTCAAAACCATGCTCAAAAGAGAGCTTGCAGAAATGGCAAACTGCAAAACGAATAAACTGCCATCTCTGCTATTTACCGAACACCACCAATCGCACGCAGCATCGGCATTTTTTCCCAGCCCGTTTCAAAAAGCAGCCGTTTTGTGCCTAGACGGCGTGGGCGAGTGGGCAACAACCTCGGTTTGGTTGGGAGACGGGAACGAACTTACACCTCAGTGGGAAATTGATTTTCCCCACTCCTTGGGTTTGCTTTATTCAGCTTTCACCTATTACACCGGCTTCAAAGTCAACTCTGGTGAATACAAACTCATGGGTTTAGCTCCTTACGGCGAACCCAAGTATGTAGACAAAATTCTCAACTATTTAATCGACCTCAAAGATGACGGAACTTTCCGTTTGAACATGGATTATTTCAACTATACTGTTGGCTTAACCATGACAAATAAGAAGTTTGACGAACTGTTTGAAGGGCCGCCGCGTCAAGCTGAAGGAAAATTGACTCAGCGAGAAATGGACATTGCAGCTTCCATTCAAGTTGTTACCGAAGAAGTTGTTTTGCGGCTTTGCAGAACAGTTAAAAAAGAATTGAATGTCGATTATCTTTGTCTTGCCGGCGGCGTTGCTCTCAACTGCGTTGCTAACGGTAGACTCTTGCGGGAAGGTATTTTCAAAGATATTTGGATTCAGCCGGCGGCGGGAGATGCTGGCGGTGCTTTGGGCGCGGCTTTGGCGATTTGGTACCAGTATTGCGAACAAACTCGCACTGTGAGCGCCAACTCGACAGCAAATAGTATAGAATCCCTCAAGACTGAGCTTGTCACTACAAACGCAGCGGTTGAGGAGAGGACTTCCGTTGTCACTACACACCAAGCGGTGGCAACTGTGGCGAAATCAGTTGCTCATTTAACTTGTCACGACCAAATGCGGGGCTCTTATTTGGGGCCGAGGTTTACTGACGCAGAAATTCTCGAATATTTGGATGCTGTCAAAGCCAGCTACCACCGATTGGACGATGCCGAATTAATGCCGCAGTTGGCTGAGATTTTGGAACAGGGAAATGTGGTGGGATGGTTCCAAGGGCGGATGGAATTTGGGCCGCGGGCTCTGGGCGGTCGATCGATCATTGGCGATCCCCGTAGTGCTAAAATGCAGTCCGTGATGAACCTGAAAATTAAATATCGGGAATCATTTCGACCTTTTGCTCCGTCAATCTTAGCTGAGCGAGTTGCGGATTATTTCGAGATTGACCATTCTAGCCCTTATATGCTATTAGTAGCACCTGTCAAAGCCAGTCTCCGTATTCCGATGACTCCCGAACAAGAGCAGTTGTTTGGCATTGAAAAGCTCAACATTCCGCGATCGGAGATTCCGGCTGTCACTCACGTCGATTACTCGGCTCGCATCCAAACTGTTCACAAAGAAACCAATCCTCGCTACTATGACTTAATTAGTCATTTTGAAGAGCGATCGGGCTGTTCTATTGTGGTAAATACTTCTTTCAACGTCCGAGGCGAACCCATTGTTTGCACTCCCGAGGATGCTTACCGCTGTTTCATGCGAACCGAAATGGACTATCTGGTATTGGAAAATTACTTGCTTCCCAAGTCCGAACAAATTCCTTGGAAACAAGATGATGCTTGGAAAAATGAATTTGAACTAGATTAGTCATTAGTTATTAGTTATTAGTTGGAACGCATAACTAATAACTAATTCCCAATACCCCATTCCCAATTCCCAATTCCCCATTTCTAATGAGCGACGAAATTAAAAAACTCGATAAAAAGGGCTTGCGCGATTTCGGGCTGCTAATTGGCGGCTTAATTGCAGTGCTGTTCGGTTTAGCAGTACCTTTACTGCGGCGGCATTCTCTACCTTGGTGGCCTTGGGCAGTCTGCGGAGTGCTAGTGCTGCTAGCATTGGTTGCGCCGAAATCGCTGAATCCCGTTTATCACGCGTGGATGCGCTTTGGACTTATTCTTAACAAAATCGAAACGCCGATCGTCCTAGGGATAGTTTTTTACCTGATAATTTGGCCCATGGGAGTGATCAAAAACATTTTCGGCGAAGATGCGATGCGACGAAAACTCAATCCCAAAATGGATACTTACCGCATCCCAAGTAAAGCAAGAACAAAAGTTAGTATGGAGCGTCCTTTCTAAGTGTTTGAAGCAACTTTAGATTTTCTCAAAGATTTGTGGGCGTTTATGAAAGAACGCCAAAAGTATTGGCTGTTGCCGTTAATTGTGACTTTAGTCTTTTTGGGAGCTTTGATTGTATTGAGTCAGGGTTCTGTGATTGCTCCGTTTATTTACACCCTGTTTTGAAAGAATGAGCAAGTTGAAAAATTTGGGTGTCAATTTAGGTTTGACACTCGGCGGTTTATTTATGGGGGTGGTAATTGGTGAAATTGGATTGCGGGCGGCCAAGATTGAAGGCTATCCCAAAATAGGAGATTTGGTAGACTCGGCGCCAACTCATTTCCACACTGCCGATCAGAATTTGGGCTGGAAGCTGAAACCGGGTGTGTCGGGGGAGTGGAATGGGGAAGGTGCGAGTCTTGTGCAGGTGAATAGCGAGGGTTTGCGCGATCGTGAACACACAAAAGCAAAACCTCCAAATACTTTGCGGGTGGCAGTTGTGGGCGATTCTTTCACCGAAGCAATTCACGTACCTGTGGAACAAACTTTCTGGTCAAAATTGGAACGAAAGTTAAGCAACTGTCAGGCCGTTAAGGGACGCAAAAATGTTGAGGTCATCAATTTCGGGGTGCAGGGCTACGGTACTGCTCAAGAATTGATGATGCTGCGAAAAAAAGTGTGGGATTACAGTCCTGATATTGTAATTCTTGCTTTTTTTATTGGCAATGATGTGATAAATAATTCTCTGAAACTGGAATACGATCGCTACCGACCATTTTTTGCTTATGATGCTAGCGGCAAGTTAGTACCGGATATGTCTTTTCGCAATCTGGCGCCGCTCGACCGCAACGAAAGAGCAGTTTCCTTCGTAGACAGGATGCCCAGTTTGATCGTCAACAATTCGCGCATTTTGCAGGTCATTAAAAAAGTAGACTTAGATAGGAAAAAGCGGGAGTTATCGGAGGAGTTTACCGATTTAAGTAGCCAAAACTTCAAGGAACCTCAGGATGCAGCTTGGCAAGAGGCTTGGAGGGTGACAGAGGGTTTGATTGTGACGATGCGGAATGAAGTCGTGCAGAAAAATGCTGATTTCTTGCTTGTGACGATCGGCGATGCGATGCAAGTTAGACCAGAAGGCCAGGAGCGAAAAAATTTTATTAGAAAAAACAACATTCAGGATTTGTTTTATCCCGACAGGCGGCTGGAAAAATTGGGCGCGCGCGAGGGTTTTCGGGTACTGAATTTATCCGAACAGTTCCAACGTTACACTGAAAAATATCAAGTCTGCGCCCACGGTTTTGAGAATTATGTACCCTGTGGGGGTCACTGGAATGAACTCGGACACCGGCTGGCCAGTATCCTGATTAACCGAAATTTGTGCCAACAATTGAAGCAGTCTCAAGTCCCCAAAAAACAACCGTAATCAGTCAAATTTCATGAAAGATTCAACGGCGCTCGAAAAATGCAAAAATATATTAATTATAATCGCGGTTAATTTGGCGATCGCCTTTATTTGTCTGGAAGCTTTGTCGCTAGCTTTTTATTTTATAAAACAAAAGCAGTTTTTTTATACCAGAACTAAAGGTAAAGAACAAGTAGTAGAAGATATTGAGCGGCTCGGAATTAGAGTAGATGAATCAATTGTAGAAAGACTGCACCCGTTTTTTGGCTACGTGCTGAAACCAGGTGCTTTTACCAATGAAAAATTAAAGTTAAAAGTCAACAAACACGGCTTTTTTTCCCTCTACGAATATCCCTTTGTTAAAACCCATAAAAAACAATTTATTATCGGAGTTTTTGGGGGTTCGGTTGCCAACAATTTTGCAGTAGATGAATATAAAAATCAAATATTGTCTAAAAAATTGCAGATTTATCCAGAATTTGCCGAGCGCGAAATTGTGGTGTTAAATTTTGGCAATGGCGGCTACAAACAGCCCCAACAATTATTAATTGTAAATTACTTTCTGGCTTTGGGTCAAGAGTTAGATTTAGTCATCAATATTGACGGTTTTAACGAAGTAGCACTGTCAAATTTAAACAACAAAGCCGAAGTAGAAATAGGAATGCCCAGCCTTCAGCACATACAGCCTCTGACGGGTTTAGCCAACAACAACTTGCCGCCGGAAGCGATGAGTTCGATCGTGGAAATTAACGAAACCAAAAAAGAGTTGAAAGCAGGTATTGACAAATTGCAAACTTGTCAGCTTGCTTTGTGTCACGCTGTTACCTCGCTACAGGTGAAACAATTAGTCAACAATTACCAGCAAGCCGTTGTCAAGTACGATACGCAAGTCAAACAATCCAACTCAGACACGGCGAATAGCAGTATAGTGTACATTCCCAAAGCTGACTCTGTTTTCGAGGATGCCGCTGCTTTTGACAAAATGGCATCGATGTGGTACCAATCGTCGATCGGGATGAATCAAATTTTATCAAGTAGAAAGATTAAGTATTTTCACTTTATTCAGCCCAACCAGTATTATCCCACTAAGCGAGCGTTTACCGCCAAGGAAAAGGAAATCGCGATTAACAAAGAGAGTCCTTACATTGAAGGGGTAAAAAAAGGTTATCCGGTGCTTTTGTCCAAAGTGGATGATTTGCAAAAAGCTGGGGTTAATATTTTTAGCGCAGTGAATATTTTAGACAATACAAAAGAGACGGTTTACAAAGATGCCTGCTGCCACTATAATTCAGTGGGAGAAGAAGTATTGGCAAATTATGTTTCCAGTTCTATTATTAAAGTAGTCAGGGAGTCGAAATAGAGGTTTATGAAAGATTTAAAAGTCCTCAACAAAGGACAAGAATTTCTAAAAATTGCTTTGATTAACTTAGCGCTTTTACTGTTTTTCCTGGAACTTGGTTCCTTGGGATGGTATTTTGTCAAGCACAAGCAATTTTTCTATAATAGAGAAAAAGTGCAAAATAAGTCGGATTTAGGAATTAATTTAGAAGGAGTGCGGCTGAATCAGTCTATTGTTGAAAGGTTTCATCCTTTTTTGGGATTTATTCAACAACCAGGCCCCGATTTTCGCCCTGGTTTTAAAATTAACAATTACGGATTTATCTCTCCTTACGATTACCCTTTGAAAAAAACCAAGAAAAATCAATTTATTGTCGGAGTTTTTGGCGGTTCTGTGGCTTCTAATTATGCAGTATTTGAAGTTCAAAACAAAATTTTACCTCAATACCTCAAGCAGCTTCCGGGTTTGAAAGATAAAGAATTTGTAATTTTGTCTTTTGCTACCGGAGGCTACAAACAACCCCAGCAATTATTAATTCTAAACTATTTTTTGGCTTTAGGGCAAGAACTGGATCTGGTCGTCAATATAGATGGTTTTAATGAAGTAGCACTTTCTAACTTAAACAATAAAAATAAAATTGATTTGGCGATGCCAAGTATTCAGCATATTTTGCCGCTGACTAGCTTGGCGAATAATAGCCTTTCTACAAAAGCGATGAAAGCAACTATCAGAATTAGAGAAAATAAAGCTAGGATTAGTCAGGGTTTGGAAAGTTTGCAACACTGCTATTTAGCTGCGTGCGATGCTTTGACTTCTGTTTACGTTCAAAATCTAGTTAATAACTATAAAACCGATGTCATTAAGTTTGAGAAAGAACGGACTAAACAACAAAAAAATGACAGTGGTAGCGTTATTTATATCAATCCTAATATGTCTGTTTTACAGGATTCATTAGCTTTTGAAGAAATGGCATGGAATTGGGCGAAAAGTTCAATTTTTATGCACAAAGTCCTGTCTGCTAGTAATGTGCCTTATTTTCATATTCTTCAGCCTAATCAATATTATCAGACGAAAAGGGTGTTTGGTGAAGCCGAAAAGCAGATTGCTTTTAACAAAGAGAGTCCTTATGCTAAAGCTGTACAAATTGGATATCCGGCTCTTTTCAAAAAGTTTCCGAACTTGGAAAAAAATAATATTAATATATTGAATGCTGTCAATGTTTTTGACAAGACTAAAGACGCTGTTTATGTAGATAGCTGCTGCCACTACAATCAAGCTGGAGAGGTGGTTTTCAGCAATTATGTAGGTCGTTCTATTCTGGAATCTTTGGGGAAAGATGAGGCTAGAAGCAAAAAGAAGTAGGTCTGAAATATCCGCTGAATGGTTGATGTAGGGTGCGCCTAGCGCACCTTACCGCTGAGTTTAAATTTTAGGTGTTTGGTTGGGTTCTAGGTCGATCGCCCGCTGAGTCGATCGGCATTACCAATATCTTATCAACTCGGTTGCCGTCCATATCGACTACTTCCACGCGCAAACCGTTCCACTCAAAATGCTCGGCTGCTGTGGGAATTTTGCCCAAATTTGTAATCACAAAACCGCCCATTGTGTGATAACTTCCTTTGTGTTCTGCTGACTCTTCGATTCCAAACAGCTCAAAAAAATCTTCGACTGCTAGCATTCCGTCTAACAGCCAAGAACCGTCTTCGCGCTGCACGGCTTCCGGCTCGTCAGCATCTTCAATCGAGGGAAAGTCGCCAACGAGTTCGACTAAAATGTCGTTGACTGTAACCAATCCTTGAATCACGCCGTATTCGTCTACCACCAAGGCAATTTGATTGCTAGATTGCTTGAAAAGCTCTAATACTTTTAACCCCCGCGTGCTTTCCGGTACAAATAAAGGCCGCCGTAAGGAAGCGCTTAAATCGAGGGGTTGACCGGTTAAAGTCCTCGACAGCATATCTGTAACGTGTACTAAACCGAGCACGTTGTCGAGGCCTCCTTGACACACTGGAAACCGAGAATGACCGCTGCCGAGCATTTTTTGGCGGTTTTCTTCTACTGAGTCGTCGAGGTCGAGCCAGGTAAGATCGGGACGCGGGGTCATTAAGGCGCTGACTCGCCGATCGCCCAAACGAAAGACTCTTTCCACCATATCTTGTTCGGCTTCTTCAAAGGTTCCGGCTTCGGTTCCTTGCTCGATTAAAACTTTAATTTCCTCTTCTGTAACTTGCGGTTCTGTTGAAGGCACAATCCCCATGATCCGCATCACTAAGTCAGTGGAATGACTTAACAGATAAACCGCAGGAGCGCCAATTTTTGAGAGCATTCGCATGGGAATTGCTACGCTAGAAGCGATCGGCTCCGGGTTGTTGAGCGCTAGCCGCTTCGGCACGAGTTCGCCGATAATTAAGGTCAGATAAGTGATAGTTAAAACTGCTACTACTGAGGCGATCGTCTTAGAGTAGGGCGCGAGGACAGGAATCAGGTTCAACAAAGGCTCTACTCTTCTAGAAATCGTCGTTTCTCCAAAAGCGCCCGACAGAATGGCCAGCATCGTAATCCCGATTTGAACTGTCGGTAAGAACTGATTGGGGGCATTAGCCAGATCCAAGGCTACGCGGGCATTGGTTGAACCTTGGTTGGCCATCTGTTGCAGTCTCACCTTCCGTACAGAGATGATGGCCATCTCTGACATCACAAACAAGCCATTGAGGAAAATTAGCAGGAGAACAATCAGAATATCGGTACTTGGGGACATTTCTAAAATTTTCGGTAGTAACGGCTAAGCGCTCTGCCCGGTTAAAGGAGAAGCCTGCAAGCTGCGAATCTCGATCGCAAAAGCGAAATTTTTTCTAAACCTGTCACTAGATTAACGTCCCGGGCTCGATCGCGATCGCAGGATCGACATATTAAAGCAGAAATCTATCTCCAGTTAAGTTCCAAGGCGTCAAGAGCAGAGCGGCACAATCATGGACGTTTGTCGTACAATCTCCTTAACAGGCAAAGGGAAAGAGCCTTCGCCGATCGGGGATTAAAATTAAAAGCGCATGACTTTCTCTTCAATAATTCGTACCCTGGGGCGATCGCCCCTAGCCACAGAACTCCTCAACAAGCTCAAGCGCCATCGCTGCTTGCAACTCAACGGCATCGCTCGCTTGCCCAAAGGTTTAGTAGCTTCCGCCCTCGCACAGCAAGAAGGGCGGAGTTTACTGGTAGTGACGGCCACTCTAGAAGAAGCGGGCCGCTGGGTGGCAGGGCTGGAAGCTATGGGCTGGCAGACTGTGCATTTTTACCCAACTTCGGAGGCTTCGCCCTACGAGCTATCTTACTCCGACGAGAACGAAATGACTTGGGGACAAATGCAGGTGCTGGCGGATTTGGTCGAGAAACGAGAAACAAACGCTAATTCTAAGCCGATCGCGATTGTAGCTACCGAAAGAGCTCTCCAGTCTCACTTGCCGCCACCTGCTGTTTTTGAACCCTACTGTCTGACGCTGAAGCGAGGTGCGGTTCAAGACTCGAAGATACTTGACCGCCAACTGGTGTCGATGGGGTACGATCGGGTGGCTCTGGTGGAAATGGAGGGTCAGTGGAGCCGTCGCGGTGATATTGTCGATGTGTTTCCGGTGGCGGCTGAGTTGCCGGTGCGGCTGGAGTGGTTTGGGGATGATTTGGAGCAAATTCGGGAGTTTGACCCGTCTTCGCAGCGATCGCTCGATAAGGTCGAGCGATTAGTTTTAACTCCTACTAATTTTAACACAATTATTAAAGCAGTTTTATCTGAAAAAAAGCTTGACGCAATCAACCACCTAGGCTCTTTCGATCCCGAAAATGAAGCGGAAAATGAAGGGGAAAAATTTGTCCGCAGGCTGTTGGGTTTAGCGTTCGAGCAACCTGCATCTTTGTTGGATTATTTGACAGAAAATACTTTAGTTGTTATTGACGAACCCCAAGGGTGCGAAGCTCACAGCGACCGCTGGTTTGAGAATGCACAGGAACAGTGGAATAATTGCAATCGGGAATCGGCAGTTGCTGGTGAGACAACAGAAAAATTGCCAATTGCTAATTTGAAAGTTCCGAAAATTCACCGCACTTTTGCTGAATCAATGGCAGATGTCGCAGCTTTCGATAGGCTAGAACTTTCAGAACTGGCAGAAGATTCTACTTCTAAAAAATTTCAAAGCTCTGCGGAGATCGACCAGCTAGCGCCTGCGATTAATTTGGCCAGCAGGCCTGTGCCGGTGATGCCTCACCAATTTGCGAAGCTGTCTCAAATGCTCAGGGAAGAGCGCGATCGGGGTTTTACCATTTTTCTGGTTTCTGCTCAACCGAGCCGATCGGTTTCTCTGCTGTCGGAACACGACTGTCCGGCTCAGTTTGTGGTGAATCCGCGCGATTATTTGGCGATCGACAAGTTGCAATTGCAGCACGTTCCGGTTGCTTTGAAGTACAGCGGGCTGGCAGAATTGGAAGGTTTTATTCTGCCGACTTTTCGGATTGTTTTAATTACCGATCGGGAATTTTACGGTCAGCATTCTCTTGCTACTTTTAGCTACGTCCGCAAGCGCCGCCGCGCTGCTTCTAAGCAAGTAGACCCGAATAAATTAAGCCCTGGTGATTATGTGGTTCACCGCCAGCACGGAGTGGGTAAATTTATCAAGTTGGAACGTTTGACGATCGATCGCGAAACTCGCGAGTATTTGCTGATTCAATACGCTGACGGTACTCTGAGAGTGGCGGCAGATCAGTTGGGCGCTTTGTCGAGGTTTCGGACTGTAGGCGATAAAGTACCGGATCTAAACAAGCTGACCGGCCAAACTTGGGAAAAAACTAAAACAAAGGTTCGCAAAGCGGTTAAGAAATTGGCAGTGGATTTGCTGAATCTTTATGCTAAAAGAGCTAAACAAACAGGTTACGCTTTTCCTCCTGATATGCCTTGGCAACAAGAATTAGAGGATTCTTTTCCTTACCAGCCAACCCCGGATCAGTTGAAGGCAACTCAGGATGTGAAACGCGACATGGAGGGCGATCGACCGATGGATCGCTTGGTCTGCGGCGATGTCGGTTTTGGCAAGACAGAAGTTGCTCTGAGAGCGATTTTTAAGGCGGTTACGGCGGGCAAGCAGGTGGCTTTGCTCGCGCCGACGACGATTTTGACCCAACAGCACTATCACACGCTCTCGGAGCGTTTTTCCCCTTATCCGATCGAAGTTGGTTTGCTCAATCGCTTTCGCACTGAAACCGAGCGCCGGGAGATTCACAAGCGTTTGGCGACTGGGGAATTAGATGTGATTGTCGGTACTCAAGCTGTTTTGAGCAAAGCCATTAAATTTCGGGATTTGGGCTTGTTGGTGGTGGATGAAGAACAGCGGTTTGGAGTTAAGCAAAAGGAAGCGATTAAAGCTCTCAAAACAGAGGTAGATGTTCTGACTCTGACAGCAACGCCGATTCCCCGGACTTTGTATATGTCGCTGTCGGGGATTCGCGAGATGAGTTTGATTTCGACTCCGCCTCCCAGCAGGCGCCCGATTCAGACGCATTTGGCTCCCTATAACCCGGAAGTGGTGCGATCGGCCATTCGTCAAGAATTGGACAGGGGCGGTCAGGTTTTTTACGTGGTGCCCCGGATTGAGGGGATTGATGAGTTGGCCGCTCAGTTGCAGGAGATGGTTCCGTCTGCCAGAATTGCGATCGCCCACGGTCAAATGGATGCTTCGGAATTAGAATCGGTCATGCTGACTTTCAGTGCGGCGGATTTCGATATTTTGGTGTGCACGACGATTATTGAGTCGGGTTTGGATATTCCGCGTGTCAATACTATTTTAATTGAAGACGCGCAGCGCTTTGGTTTGGGTCAGCTTTACCAGTTGCGGGGACGGGTGGGACGCGCGGGGATTCAAGCTCATGCTTGGCTGTTTTATCCCAAGCAGAACAAGCTGTCTGATGCTGCAAGGCAGCGGCTGCGGGCAATTCAAGAGTTTGCCCAGTTGGGTTCGGGCTATCAGTTGGCCGTCCGAGATATGGAAATTCGCGGTTCGGGTGATGTTTTGGGTACTGAACAATCTGGTCAAATGGAGGCGATCGGTTTTGATTTGTATGCTGAAATGTTAGAGGAGGCTATTCGGGAAATTAAAGGTCAGGAAATTCCGAAAGTTGAAGACGCGCAAATTGACCTAACTTTGACCGCGTTTATTCCTGCCGATTACATCGCAGATTTGGATCAAAAGATGAGCGCTTACCGGTCTGTGGCTTCTGCTAATACCCCTGAAGAATTACAGCAGATTCAGGCTGATTGGTGCGATCGTTATGGGCCAATTCCTCTTCCAGCCCAGCAACTTATCCGTGTGGTAGAACTCAAACAAATCGCTAAAAAAATCGGTTTTTCTCGGATCAAACCGGAGAATAAGCAGCACATAGTTTTGGAAACAGCTATGGAAGAACCTGCTTGGAATTTGCTCAAGGCTAATTTGCCGGAACATTTGCGCTCTCGTTTTGTCTACAGCAAGGGGAAGGTTACTATTCGGGGTATGGCGGTTTTGACGGCCCAAAAGCAATTGGATAATTTGATTGATTGGCTGGGTAAAATGCAGGGCGCTTTGCCGGAAGCAAATCTTTGATTTTAATATATAATCCCCCAATGTCGCGCACCGCCGAAACCACAGAATAATACCGATGGAACCAGACAAAATATTACTGCTGTTTTCATGATGGTTTTAGCGACAGAAAGGATTAAAATCGTGAAAATGTTAGTGAGTATTTTTTTGGCGATCGCCCTACTGCAAGGAGTGCCTATGGCGGTTAAATCTCAAGAAATAATTGACCCGATCGACCGGGTTGTGAGCGCAGGATTGATGAATAAAGATGCCAGTGGCAATTTTAATGCTGAGGGCCTTGTCAGTCGCGCCGATTTGGCGATGATTTTAGTGAAAACTTTTGGCTTGGAACGGCGAAAAACAGCTCAGAAACCCGATATGGAATTGCCGGACGTACCGAAGAGTTATTGGGCTTACAGTGCGATTCAAACTGTTTTGAAAACGGGAACGATGAGTGGATATCGCGACGGAATGTTTTTCCCAAATCAAAGGGTGAGTCGCGCTGAAGCTTTGGCGATTTTTGCTCAAGCTTACGGGGTTTTTCAGTTTCCCGAACCCAGCATTTCCGAAATTTTAGCTAAGTATCCAGATGCAGGCGACATTCCTAGTTGGGCTAGAAAGTCTATGGCTACTGCACTTTATGAAGGGTTTGTTAATGTCGATCTCGCAACTAATAAGATTAATCCTTTGAAGCCGATGACTCGCTGGGATATCGCTTACGCTTTGAGCAAGTATTTGGAGCGGCAGGTAAGGCCGACTTCTTTGCCTGTCCCGGACGAGCAGCCTCCCGATCGCGGCGTGGGAAGGTGATAGTGTTGAGTTGTGAGTTAAAAAGTCGATCGCCCGCCATGCAAAATCCCGGAGATTTGGTGACTGTAAAAGCAGCCATCAAACCCCCAGGATTTAAAGTTTTCCTCTTAAACGAGGCTCAAATTATCCCCAGTGAGCTTTAACTCAATCAGCAGTAGCCAATTCGGTACTGCCACCACCGCGCTTCCGCGTCAGGGTATTGAAAAGCATCTGACCAACTGCTTTAATCAAATTGCCTTCTAACTCCATGAACATCTTCATGTTCATGCCAAAAGCTGCATTAGCTTCGTCAACAATTCGCTCTGCTGTGGCTTCGTCAATCGGCAGTTCATTCATTGCCTGACGGTAGTTAGCTTTGAACTCTTTTTCATCAGGAATATCCTGGAATTCATAGAAAGCAGTGCCTTCTCCTTCGGAAAGATTCATCCCGCGCTGGGCAATTCCCTTCAGGATTTGTCCGCCGGATAAATCGCCAAGGTAGCGAGTGTAAGAGTGAGCTACTAACAGTTCCGGTGCGGTCGCCGAAATCTCGCGAATTCGCTCCACATAAGCTTTAGCTGCGGCTGACGGAGCTACTTGTTCGCGCCAATTCGCACCGTAGTAGTAAAATAAATCTTGCTCTAAGCTTTGTTTCCGATTCAACTCAGAAAAGTAAATTTTTGAAACAACCGGATGCTGCTTTTGGCGTTCCATTTCCTCTTCCATTGCCGAGTAGACAAAGTAGAGGTTTCCTACTAACTTCCGGTAAGAAGTTTTTTCTACAACGCCTTTTAAAAAACACTTGACAAAACCGACGTTTTCTGCCATTGTGTGGGACTTTTTCGTTCCCTCACGCAATTTGGTCGCTAAATTGATGCTCATAAAAAAATTCGGTAAGTGGGAAACTCAGCGTCTTTAGACCTGAGAGGGAAACGGCTCGGCGGTTGAAACCGCCGTGAATCTTTGCATTACACGAGGATTGCTAGATGGGAGTGTAATGAATGTAATGTAATTTCGATGGGACACTTCGGCTACGCGAGCGTGCATCGAAATTACCATCTCAAATGTGGCAACCCGCGATCGCATAATGTTTGCTCTTTCGAGCCTCCCTTTCGGGGTGATGTTAGCTTCGACAAAGTTAACGGCCGGTACTATATCTAGGACACTGATTTAACCCAATAAGTCTGTTTAATCCTAAATTTCTAGAGCAAGGAACTAGCTTCGCATTCCCTGGTAGGTCTTTAACTCTTACCGTTAACGTAGTACCAAGGTACTGAGTCTGGTCAACTGTGGTTTAAGTCTTAGGCTAGAAGCCCAATCTCTTTAGACCTGGGTCGTTGACGCTATATTGTCCAACCTTCTATTTTTGTGATGGTCGATCAAGTCGCCAAAAATCTAAAATTTACCTAAGTGTTTACCTTAGATCGATTTGATGAGAGATTGTATTAATTTTTATAACAAAACCTAGAAACATCAAACGGCCCTGATGCGCGATCGCCCGAAAGGGCAGAAGGCATCAGGGCCGCAAAAGTTTAGTCATTAGTCCTCAGCTATTAGCTGTTAGCTAACCACTGATATCATTTCCGGTTACACCGGAATGATGTTGACGGTTGACTGTTGACGCCGTGAACAGTCAACCGTCAACCGTCAACCGTCAACAGTGAACTCGAATTTACTATTCCGATGCTAACGGATTTGATATGACGACTAATGGCTAATTTAGATGTCCAAGTCGAGGAGGTTGAGTTTGGGGCCGTAGGTTTCGATGAATTCGCGGCGGGGGGCGACACGATCGCCCATTAAGATCGTAAAGATGCGATCGGCTTCAGCAGCGTCTTCAATCTCCACCCGTTTCAGCGTCCGAGTTTCTGGGTTCATCGTTGTATCCCACAACTGTGTCGGCATCATTTCACCCAAACCTTTGAACCGCTGGATCGTGTAATTAGCATTCGCCGGAAATTCATTGCGGACGAGATTGTTCATTTCGCGATCGCTGTAACAGTAATAATGATTCCGTCCCCGTTCCACTTTATAGAGAGGAGGACAAGCAATATAGATGTAACCTTGTTCTACAAGTGCGCGCTGATAGCGGTAGAAGAAAGTCAACAACAGCGTGCGGATGTGAGCACCATCTACGTCAGCGTCAGTCATAATTACGATGTGGTGATACCGCAATTGACCCGGATCGAATTCTTCGCCTTTGATGCCCAAACCCAGGGCTGTAATTAACGATTGAATTTCGTTATTTTTGTAGATTTTGGCGTCGTCTGTTTTCTCAATATTGAGAATTTTACCGCGCAAAGGCAAGATTGCTTGGAATTGGCGATCGCGCCCTTGTTTTGCCGATCCGCCTGCAGAATCCCCTTCCACCAGGTAGATCTCAGACAGGGCGGGGTCTCTGGAGCTACAGTCCGCTAATTTCCCAGGCAAAGGAGACGATTCTAAGACTGATTTTCGGCGCACTAAATCGCGGGCACGGCGGGCGGCTTCAGCGGCCTTAAATGCCTGAATTGCTTTTTCCAAAATAGCGTCAGCTACTTGGGGGCGAAACTCTAAATATTCTGTCAATACTTCGCCTACCAAGGAATCGACAATTCCCCGAACTTCTGTATTTCCTAGCTTAGTTTTAGTTTGGCCTTCAAATTCCGGGTCTGGGACTTTCACAGAAATGACGGCTGTCAAACCTTCGCGAACGTTTTCGCCGGCGAGGTTGGGCTCGTTTTCTTTGATTTTGTTGCGCTTGCGGGCGATCGAATTCATCGTCCGCGTCAAAACTGCCTTCAAACCTTCTAAGTGCGTGCCTCCGTCGATCGTCCGAATGTTGTTAGCAAAACCGAGAACGTTGTCACTAAAAGCATCGACGCACCACTGCAAAGCCACTTCTATCTGCACGTTATTGCGTTCGCCTTGCACGTAGATCACTTCTTCGTGCAGAGGCTGCTTTTCGCGGTTCATGTAGGCGATATATTCCTTGATTCCACCCTCGTAACAGTAGGTTTCGATGCGAGGTTCGCTACTTTTGAGCAGTTCCAAACGGTGGTCGCTAAAGGTAATTCTCACGCCCGCATTCAAGTAACCCAATTCTCGCAAGCGCCCCGCGAGTATAGTGTAATCAAATTCAATGCCAGTGCTAAATATTTGAGTATCTGGCAAGAAAGAAACTGAAGTGCCGGTGCGGGTGCCTTTGTTGGGCTTGGCATTAAGTTCAGTAACTGGATTGCCTCTTTCGTAGCGCTGTAAATATTCTTTTTGGTCGCGCCAAACTGTCACTTCTACCCACTCGGACAGCGCGTTAACAACAGAAATACCTACACCGTGCAATCCTCCAGAAACCTTGTAGCCACCACCGCCAAATTTACCGCCGGCGTGGAGTACAGTCATTACTGTTTCTATTCCCGATTTGCCAGTCTTGGCAACGATGCCGGTGGGAATACCCCGGCCGTCGTCTGTCACGGTAACGGAACCGTCGGCGTTGATGTCAATCTCGATGTGAGTGCAGTGGCCAGCCAGCGCCTCATCAATGGAATTGTCCACAACCTCGTAAACTAGATGGTGGAGTCCTCGCGGGCCGGTGGTACCGATGTACATCCCCGGTCGTTTACGGACTGCTTCGAGACCTTCGAGAACTTGAATCTGGTCGGCGCTGTAGCTGCTGGTCATACAAAAATAGCTCCAATAATGAGGCCTAAAGCCCCGAAAGCTTCTAAAATGGGAAAACTCCTAAAATTATAGCACAAAACCGTTAAAGGCGATGCTAGGGCTTTCTGAAGGCAAATTTATTAGGGGGAGGGAGGGGAATAGTTTTGAGATTACTTAGCGACTGCCCGGCCCGATCGCGGTGAATCAGTGGATGGACAGAGGGGAAAGCATGGATAGAAGAGGATTTGAGAGTTTTTATAGGGAAATGTGCGACAGCTTATGCCTAAATTAATTACGATTTGCGGGGCGACGGCGACGGGGAAGTCTGGAGTGGCTTTGGCTTTGGCGGGGCGACTGCAATCCTCGATCCTGAGTGCGGACTCCCGTCAAGTGTACCGCGAATTTGACATCGGAACCGCAAAACCGACGGCGGTCGATCGCACGTGTGTACCGCATCACTTAATTGACATCTGCGATCCGACAGAAACTCTGACACTAGCAGAGTACCAGCAGCAAGCTCAAAAATTAATTGCTGATCTTGATTTTTCCCTGTCTCCTCCTCTGTTGTTGGTGGGAGGAACAGGCTTATATATTAAATCGATCGTGCGCGGTTTAAAAATTCCGAGGGTAGCGCCGATGCCCGAATTGCGATCGCAACTTGCCGAACTCGGACAATCTCAATGTTACGCCATGTTGCAGCAGGTCGATCGCTCTGCAGCTGAGAAAATTCACCTCAATGACCCAGTAAGAACTTTAAGAGCACTGGAAGTATTTTATGTCACGGGTCGCTCTATTTCCGAACAGCAGGGCGAAAATCCTCCCAATTATCCTATTTTACAAATTGGGTTGGATTGCGCGATCGATGTTTTGGTCGATCGGATCGAACAGCGCACAGAACAAATGCTAGAACGCGGTTGGATTGCTGAAGTAGAATATTTGTGTAAAAAATACGGCTGCGACTTGCCACTGTTGAACACGCTGGGCTATCAGGAAATGAAACAATATTTGGCTGGCGACATTAAGCTTGAAGAAGCCAAAGAATTAACAATTTTGCACACGCGGCAATTTGCGAAGAGACAGCGCACCTGGTTTCGAGCTTATCCTGAAATTGAATGGTTTGATGTTAGCACGCCAGATTTATTGGAGCGAGTTTGGCAGAGAGTGCAGGAGTTTATCAATTGATTTTATATCATTTATATCGAAAAAAATTTTTTTTTAACCGCCGATTAACGATGATGTAATTTAAGTTAATTGGCTAAATTTTAAACTACAGTCTGATTTTTGCGTTAACTTTGAATCGGCAAAATCTCTCTAATTCTTTGCCGAAACAAACGCACAGCCGCCCGCTGTCCGACTGTTCTGCTTTGTTCGATGAAACCGGGAATTTCGGCAACGGGTAAAAAGGGAAAAGCTAAACTGCGATCGCACATTTCATATTTTCCCTCCACAACCTGATAAACTTGCAGAGATTCCCGGCGATACCTCCACAGTTCGGGAACACCAAGAGCAGCATAAATTGTAAACTTATTGATAGAAGAATTTGTGTAATCTGACTCTATTGCTAAATCCGGCGGCGGGTCATTTGGCAAGTTGATATTTCTGCCTCTAACTAAAGATTCATTTTGAATATAGAAACAACTATCAGGTTCTACAGCACGAGTTAAATCTTCTCGTTCAAGAGTCAGCGAACCAAGACTCCTAAGTTCAATTTCCAGCTCATCTACAATGGCTTCCACAAAGCTTTCTATCAGTCGTTTGGGTTCTTCGTGTTCTTCCAGCGGCATCCTGATTTCTAATACTCCTTCATCGTAAGCAATTCTCCAAGCTCTATCGTCCCCAACATCTGCCAGCAATGCTTTAAAAGTTGACCAACTGACACCTTTTAAAATAACTCGGTTTTCTGGGGTAGTTTGCTGCTCGACGGGAGTTGATGTTGTTGTTACCATTTAACAATTCCTTGGTAGCTTCATCAATTTTTATTGTAGTCGATCGCCTGCAAAATCAAGGTAAAATTTACAAACAAAGTGCAGGTATAGGGTAGGGATAGGGCATTGCCGTGTCCTGTATTTCATGCTGAACCGAAAAAAAATCTTTTTTTTTATTAACCGCAGAGAACGCAGAGGGCGCAGAGAAAGAGAAAAGAGATAAATTAATAATTTGAGAAGCAGAAAAGCCTGTTTCTCAAATTACATCTCGCGTCGTTAATTAACTGTACAAACTAGCTACATATTCGCCGTAACCGTTATAGGGCAAAGTTGCGCGAGTTTCCCACGACCAACTGTTACCGGGGCCGACTATCCGTTCGCTGGCCTGCGACCATCTGGGGTGCGGTTTGTCGGGTTCGACATTTGCTTCAAAGGCGTATTCGTTGGGGCCGATTGTATTCCAAAAAGTGGCGGGCTGTTGTTCGACAAATTCAATTTTGACGATCGACTTTGCCCCCTTAAAACCGTATTTCCAAGGAATCACTTGCCGCAGCGGCGCACCATTTTGTTTTGGCAGCCTTCGGCCATACAAGCCTGTGGCAAAAAATGCTAAATCGTTGGCCATTTCTTCAATTCGCAGACCTTCGGTATAAGGCCAAGGATAAAATTGCGACATCAAACCGGGGCCGGGAGTAATTTTGGGGTCGTAAAATGAGGTAAAGCGAACGAATTTAGCCTTCGATTGCGGTTCGACATCAGCCATCAGTAATTTCATGGGAAATCCGACCCAAGGAACTACCATCGCCCAGGCTTCTACACAGCGAAATCGATAAACTCGTTCTTCGATAGGAAATTTTTTGTAGAGGTCGTCAATATCATAAGTGCGGGGATTTTTTACTAAACCGCCTACTTCTACTTTCCAGTTTTCTGTTGGCAAAGCTTGAGCAGCTTGCCAAATAGATTTTGTGCCGCCGTATTCGTAAAAATTGTTGTATTTTGTAGCTAAGGCTTCCTCGGTAATCGCTCGATCGACTTTCGCAAAGGCGGGATTCCGGCTCAATTCCGAATATGCTTGGGTTGAGCTTTGATCCAGAGCAGTTTTTGAGCTAGCATTGCTTTGGCAGCCGGTCAGCGGCAGCAGCGAAGCAGTCACGCCGGCGCCAATTAAATTTGTCATGAAGCGGCGGCGGTTGAGAAATGCTGTTTCTGGGGTAATTTGGGGTTCGAGAATTTCCCAAGGTTTGGGAACGCGAATTAACGGCATAAGTAATAGTTAAAAGTTAGTAGTTAGTTTGGCAAAAGTTGCCTAAGTTTTAATCTGTTAGTCGATTTGAGATTGGAGATTTGAGGTTTGAGATTGACTCCCTAGAACAAACAATTGCGGATATTTGGCAAGGCCTCGCGATTGCTTTGGCAATGCTTGCGATCGCACTGAAAGTATTCGCCATGACAGTATAACGTAATTCGGTAACAGCAAATCCCGCCGATCGCTCGAATGAGATCGGTACGATCGACCTATTAAACCTCGCTCGCAGGAAAGTCAGCAATTATTTACGCGCGATCGACCGCAGCAATTGTGGCGAAAATCTGGGAAACAATTATCATAAAGCAAAGATTCCAATTATTTAATTTGTCCACAGGAAGCGGCACGCACCGCCCCGCTTTCCTCCCCCACCAGCAAGTATGTCGGACGGGGGTCTCCAGCGGAAAGACAAATGAGTTACTGCACCAATCCCCATTGCCAGAATCCCCAAAATCTCGATCGCGCCACAGTCTGCAAAAGTTGCGAGTCGAACTTGCTGCTAAAAGGCCGCTACCGAGTCTTTCACACCCTCGGTCAAAGTCTCACTTGCCGCACCTTCTTAGCAGTCGATGAAGACCAACCTTCGCAACCCCGCTGCGTCATTCAACAATTCTGCGGCTCAGCAGCAGCCGCAGACGGTGGCACACACCAAAACCGGACATTTCGCGGCTCGGCCTCAGTTCTCGACGAGTTGGGGAAACATCCGCAAATACCGAAACTGCTGGCATCTTTTGAACTCGAAGGCTGCCAGTATTTAGTGCAAGAATACATCGAAGGCCGCAATTTAGCCGATCGGCTTTCAGAAAAAGGTGTTGTTAAAGAAATTCAAATTTGGTATCTGCTGAGCGAATTGTTGCCAGTCCTGCAATTTGTTCACGAACATCAACTGATTCACGGAGATATCAAACCGTCGAATATTATTCACCGGAAAACTCCCCAAGCATCCCCAGCTTTGGCAGGGAAAGAGGATCTATACCCCCTGTCCCAAGAAAGTGCCTCGGGGCTAGTTTTAGTCGATTTCGGCGCGGCAATTCCGGCAAACAGCGGGCCGCTGAAAATAGAAACGGTGACAGGTTCTGCCGAATACGCGGCCCCGGAACAAATTAAAGGTCAAGCGATTAAGAGCAGCGACATCTACAGTTTGGGCGTCACTTGCATTCACTTGTTAACGGGAATGTCGCCCTTTGATTTGTTTGACATCAAAGCCGAAAGTTGGGCCTGGAGGCATTATTTGAAAGTACCAGTTTCGGGGCGACTCGCCCGCATTCTGGATAAAATGGTGCAGCGAGAACCATCAAAACGCTATGGATCGACCGAGGCAATTCTCACAGACATGAAATACGGCCCGGCACCGGTAGACGTGATTCTCAGCAAACCCAAGTGGACTTTAGCGATGTGGGGAGCAAGTGCGGTTGCCCTGCTGTTCGTAGTGCTGGGTATTCGCTTGCCATCTCCAGCACCGCAGGCTTTCACTTCTTCTGAACCTGTTTCTAGCATTCCCGAAATTCGGTTCAATCCGCCCCCGATGCAGGATTTCAACGGTGACGCCTCGCAGTCCCTGCCTGCAGTGCGGACTCTGGCGGAGCGAGACAAAAACCCGGTTTGGGCGGTAGCAGTCGCTCCCAACGGCCGCGTGATAGTCAGCGGGAACAACGACGGTACAATTCACCTGCTGCACAAGCGTCGCGGCAAGCTACTCAAGGTTTTAGCAGGACATTTGGGGCCTGTGTGGTCGGTGGCCGTCAGTCCCGACGGCAGGACGATCGCCAGCGGCAGCGCTGACGGTACGATTAAATTGTGGAATTTCTATTCTGGCAAGTTAATTCGGACTTTGGACGGACACACAGACGGCGTGTTCTCGGTGGTTTTCAGTCCAGACGGCGAAGCCATCGCCAGCGTCGGTAAGGATAATACTTTGAAGCTGTGGCAAGTCGAAGACGGTGCCGAGTTGGAAACTCTCCAAGGGGTTTTTGACCAGGTGCATTCGGTGGCTTTCAGTCCCTATAAAGACACTCTCTTTACTGGCAACGGCGACGGTACTATCAAGCTGTGGAATTGGAAGACTGGGGAATTCCAAGCGACTCTCACGGGTCATTTTGATGCTGTTTCGGCTCTTACTGTCAGCCCTGACGGTAAAATTTTGGGCAGTGGCGGCTGGGACAATACGGTGAGGATTTGGGATATCACCAAGGAACACTGGTCCGCACCCTCGGGTGAAGTGATTTTTAACGGTCATGCCGATCGAATTCAGTCTCTAGCTTTCAGTCCGGACGGAGACAAACTCGCTAGCGCCGATTTGAGCGGGACTATCAAGCTGTGGCACATGAGTTCGGGTGAAATCGCCGGCACGCTGAAGGGTCATTCTACTTGGGTGGAATTGGCTTTTAATCCTCAAGACAAAACTCTGATCAGTGGCAGTTTTGACGACACGATTAAGGTATGGCGGCTGTCTCCTTGATTTGTTTGGTTGTCCGCCCCATCAAAGTTGAAGAATCCCCAGCCAAATCAAAGATTTTGGTTGAGGATTCTTAAACTCGGCGATTGAAAGAGACTGTTGGCGATTTCGCAGAGGGGTTACCCCCCACCTCGGGAAGGCAGCATTTGCCTTCGCTCTTTGTAGTTAACAGCTATATGGTCAATTAGACATTTACTCCCGATCTACCATTTTTAGGGATAAGTGGTGAAACCCCTGGTTGATTAACCAACAGTCTCTTGACATCGCTGCTATACAAACGAAGTCCACTGCAAGCTGACTGAAGTATATCTTTAGGCAATGCCGCCGTTAACGCGGATATTTTGTCCAGTAATCCAGCGGGCTTGTTCGCTGCACAAAAAAGCCGTCACATCGGCAATATCTTCAACTTTTCCAAGTCTTCCCAAAGCAGCCATTTGAGTAAATCTTTGTATTTGTTCAGCGGTTTTGCCAACAGTGAAGAGTTCTGTATCCGTTGGGCCCGGAGAAATGACATTGACTGTAATTTGGCGATCGCCCAATTCCTTAGCCAGCGATCGAGTTAGCTGTTCTACCGCGCCTTTTGTCGCCACATAAGCCCCATAAGTTGGCAGTAGCATCGCCGTTGTCGAACTGGAAAAATTAACAATTCTTCCTCCCTCCGCCATGCGTTTAGCAGCTTCTTGACAAGCAAAAAACGTGCCTTTGACGTTAATTGCAAACAGGTTATCAAACTCTGCTTCGGTAACTTCCGCTAGAGGTTTGTAAAGAATTACTCCTGCATTATTGACTAAAATATCGACTTGTGAATAGGTTTCCAGAGTGCGATCGAACAAATCGCGAATTTCTGCGGTTTTGCTGACATCGGCTTGCACGGCTAATGCTTTGCCGCCTGCTGCTTCAATCGCTGACACAACATCTTTCGCCTGATCGGCGCCTCTGGCGTAGTTGATGACCACTGATGCCCCTTCTTGGGATAATCGCAGGGCGATCGCGCGTCCAATTCCTCGCGATGCACCGGTCACAATTGCCACTTTTCCTGCTAGTGATGGCATGAGATTTCCTCTGCAATTAGCGTTGATGGTGGTTCAGAATAATCATACTATTTTTTTCCGCATTCTGGTACAGAAACAAATTTAAAATCTAAAATAGTCAGAATATTCCTAGAAATCGCGGTTGCTAACTAACACTTGTGGTAAAGTAGTGTCGGCTGTTAAAGTAAAATCTATGACCGTAAATTCCGAGTTAGCAGAGCAGTATTTGTCAGCGGGCGAGAGCCTCCAGAAATCAGGAAAACTTGACGAGGCGATCGCTTACTATCAAAAATTACTAGCCATTCAAGCGGATAGTGCGATCGCACTCAACAAGATCGCTGAAGTTTATTATGCTCAACAAAAATTTGCAGAGGCGATCGCCTCATGTTACCAAGCACTTCGCCAGCAATCGAATTTCCCCGCCGCCTACAAAACTCTAGGCAATATCCTGCAAGCCCAAGGCAAAATAGGCGCGGCCATTCGCGCCTACTCCAAGGCGATAGAATTCGATCCTAATTTGGTAGAAGCCTATGTTAACTTGGGCAGTATGTTTTACAAACAAGGCCAGCTCGATGACGCCATAACTTACTATCAAAAATCTATTGCTCTTCAACCAGATTTAGCCGTAGCTTATTGGAATTTAGGCAAAAGTTTGGAAGAGGAAGGGCGAATCAATGAAGGTTTATTTTATCAAAAAAAAGCTCTGACTTTACAGCCGGAGTTAGAAGATAGAAGCAATTCAGTAAACAATAACACTTACTGAAGAGGAATGTTATAGTCAAAATAATTCAATCATTAACGATGCAAGCTGGAGCAACATGGAAACTAACCATAATCCGCTCGAATTCCTAACGGCTAAAGTACAAGAAACAGTTGCCGATATCCAAAACTTAGGCAACCAAATTGATGCAAAATTCGAGGAAAGTGCAACTGTATTAACGGCGTGGGTACAATCAGCGCCAAGTTCAATTGTTAGTGCTGGGGCGATCGCCACTCAAGAAGCTGTCAAAATAGCACATAACATCCGTTTTGAGAACCTGCCAACAAATCTGCAATTGAAATTTGCTAGGGCTGGGATGCGTGACGGCATCCGAAATGTTCAAGAAGCAGCAAAAGTATTTGAATCCATACCCGCCCAAATTCGTGCCCAAGGCCCAGAAGCAATTCGCAACTTCTGTCAAGATAAAGATTGGAGTCACATCCAAGCACACGTCAATGGAGGCGGAAGCGAAGCTACTAACGGGATTTTTGAATATTTTTGGGTGAATCGTGCTCGCGGTGGTGCAGACATGACTGCCGCAGAATTAGCAGTCGCTAAGCAAGTTTTAGCGGATGCAGCGTTTAAAGCAGCAGTTGCGGAAATCGTTGGGGCTGCAATGAAAGGGGCGATCGCCGCAGCAGTAATTGAGTTAATATTTTCTATCTTAGAAAACTCGCTATTGTGCGTTGAAGGCAAAATTACCCAGTCAGAGTTAGTCGAACAAGTCGCCACCGCCACCGCCAAAGCTGGCATTGCTGGTGGTGTTATTACTGGCATTCTGTTAACACTGTGCATGATATTTCCCCCCATTGCCGCGCTTTTAGGGGCCGCAGCGATGCCCTTGGCGGTTGCAGGTATTGGTTTTATGGGAATTCGCGCCTGGGAAATCTTTTGTCACGGCGATCGACTATTTGGTATTACTCAACAAACACAAAAATTTCTGGGGCTGACTGAAGAAGTGCTGTAGGGGCTTAAACCCGGCCGTGTCCTACGTCTAATTAGATACCTGACTTCTTGAAGAAGTCGGGTATCTCGGTATTCTAAATGATTGGGAAACATAAATAGTATGGATTCAGTAGAAAAAACTCAAGATCAGCAGCATCCGCAATACAAGCGCGATCGAGCCAGTGTCAATACTTTATTAGCCTCCGAAGCAAACGACTACAATTTATCGGAATTAGCAAGATTAATAATTCGCTACCGAGGCTTTCCCGGCGCTAGAGATATCCAAGCAGACTTAAAAAAAGTCCTGCAAAAATGGAATTATACCGAAGAAACTCTTTACGAACAAACCCGTAAAATTCACGCCAAAGGTGAGGTTTATAGAAAGCAAAAAAGCGATCAAGAAGATTGGCTTTAAGACACTCAAAAATCAACATTTATAGCAACCGCGAACCGCCTTGGCGGTTAAGACAATAGTCGGGAAAGTTTTTAGGTCGTAGCCTGAAACCCTTGATTTGGTCTGGGCAGAGCCTGTGGCTCGTAAGCTTTGCTTGCAGCTATGGGAGCGCCCTGAAACTTTTATTTTATGGTGGTGATTCCTGGGAGGGTGAAAACCCACCCCAAACCCAGATGGGGTAAAGATTGAGCTGTGTTGTGATAAAAAAAAGATAGGCAGCAGAATTGTTACAGGCTTGCCTATCCAAAAAAATATGTTACCAACATTTTACCAGACTCACTTACAAAAACAACTGACCCAACCCCAGTTTATTTTACTCATAATCTTGTTGAACCTGATACAATCCGAGAAATAAGTGAGGTTAGACAGATTGGTGCAAGTATTTCCTTACCCAATTACTACCGAAAGTCGCCCTCGCGAATTACAAAGATTTCTCAATTTCCCTCAATTAACTATCGCATTAATCAGGTTCCCATTAATCACTTATTGATTAACAACTTATTCCCCTATCGGACAAAGGTTATCGATTGCGCTCGACCGCAGCCAATAGCGGTGTATCAATCTGTTTACGATCGCCCTAATCTGGCAGAAAAGAGCTATCCCCTTATACTGGTGTTTGTTACTCAACTTAGGAAGCAGTAACTTACAAGAACAAACTGTGGCTCTACAACAAATTTTACCATTAGTTAAAGAATATAAAGTTATCGTTTTGGGAAATCGTGAATTTTGTTCGGTATACGCAAGCATTCTGGCTCAATGCAATGGGTGTATCTTTTTGTTTAAGGCTGAAAAAGAATCATTGTGTGGAGACAGAAAATTTAATCGGGCAACGTTTAGACCACTTGGGAGTAATACCAGGAACTTCGTTGTACTTTCAAGGAGTGAGGGTTCGAAAAACTCAACCAGTAGCAGGATTTGAGCTCGCCTGTAAATGGAAACGCAACTACCCTTGGATTGAAACTTAAAGATGTCTGGTTTATCCTCACAGATTTTCAGCGAGTTGCCAGTAGCGATCTCCGCTTATAAACAGCGAATGGGAATTGAAGAAATGTTTCGAGACTGCAAGAGTGGAGGTTATAATCTAGAAGGGAGCGGTTTAAAAGGAGAGCGACTGATTAATACCAATTTAATATGAAGCTGCATAGAATAAAGCTTCCAGAATGAAAGTGTAAGAAGATAGTGAACTCATTTCTTC
>NZ_JAUBRN010000108.1:0-9018 GCF_036701875.1 Microcoleus sp. MON1_C5
GTGCCTATTACTAGCTGAAATATGTTTGTTCCTTGCAGGCGTGCTATCGATAGCATACCACAACTGTGCAATGCCAATTTTTTTGTTTTGGGAGGACTAAATGGTTGAACTTTCTGATAAATTTCCGCATATTCAGCTTAGGCTGGCAAAAGAAGGAATTGCTGCAACTCCAATGGGAGTAAAAAAAGAGCATCCAACAACATCGGCAAATGAAAATGATCGCCAGGGACATGGAAGTAGATTAAAGAGTTCGTTGAACTCCTTAATATCTTATTGGCAAAATACTCAAGAAAGAAGAGAGGAAGAGGCAATGCCACCCCTTCCAGAAAAAACTATACCTATTATTTTACAGATTGACCCTACTGCACTTCAGGCAGAGGATCTCAAAACATATGGTATTGAGGTAATCGCTGAATTAGAAAATGGGTATATTATTGGTGCTTCTGTCGAGGATACAGACTTTACCGAACTACAAAAAAAAATAGAAAAATTTATTAAGGCAGAAAGAGGAGGGGGGAAAGTTAAAGCAATCTGGGACTTTATTGATGGAAGCAAGCGACCTGAGTACATCCTCTCACCAGAACTACTTAATGAATGGCAGCAAATTAGAGATGAACGAATATATACTGTGAATATAGGCATTGCTTGTCTAGGTACTAAGTCACAATTGTCGGATTTTCCACGCATAAAGGCTACAGAAAGTGAGGAAAGATTTACTAAACGATTCACCAATTGGAGTAAAAAACGTGATTTAAATTATCAGCAATGGAAAAAAATTAAGTTACAAAGAAAAGATGAGTTTACGCAATTTATACAAGCTTATAAGGGAGAAATTTTAAACATTGTGGATGGAGATATTCCTGAATATTCTCAACTACTAGATAGTTTTTCCTGCTGCCTTCAAATTTCTGGTAATGGGCTAAAAGACTTAGTTTTGAATTTTCCTTATACTTTTGAGGTAAGTTTTGTTATTTTAGAGAATGACGCTACTGCATTCGGTGCAGAGGCTCTCAGAAACGATGAACTTGAATTAATTGCAGAAATAAAATATGGATACATTATTGGTGCATCAGCAGATTTAGAACTTGGTGAACTGCGAGATAAGATAGCAAAAATTATTAGAGAAGAGTATAATGCTGGTAAAGTGGCAGACCTCTGGGATGTGATAGGCGGAACTCAACCACCACAATACATTCTTTCGGCAGAATTAATGGCTCATTGGGATCTAGTTAAAGACGATCAAATTTACACTTTAGATGTAGTAGTTTCCTGCGTAGGAATTAAGTCACAACTTCCTGCTTCCCCCAATAAACAACCTAATGAAGATCTGGATAGTTTTATCAATCGAGTCAATAACTGGATAAACAACCGTCAGTTAACATATAGGGAATGGGAAGAAATCGCATGGCAAAGACAAGACGAATTTGAATTTTTTATTCATGCTTACCAAGGAAGTATTATCAAAGGCTTTCAAGAAGAAGGTGGTATTAGTGGGACTGATCCTTTACCAGATAGTTTCTCCTGTCGCATTCAAATTTCAGGAAAAGGGCTAAAAGATTTAGTTTTCAACTTTCCATGTATTTTTGATGTTATTGAGACAGATGTAGTTGCTGAAATTATTCAGCAACTAGGTTTATCGGAGGTTGATGCTTCGCGTTTTAGACTAGAACCACCCGAATCAACTGCCCCCAAGGTATGCGTTATAGATAGTGGTCTTCAAGAAAGACACTCTTTTCTAAAGGCAGCAATTGAATCACAAAGCTCAAGGTCTTGGGTTCCTGGAGAGACTAATAAAACTTCTGATTATGTTCATGGCGGACACGGGACGAGAGTAGCTGGTGCAGTTCTTTATCCCATAGCGATACCTCGTACTGGTCAAGAAAAAGCTGTTTGCTGGATTCAAAATGCTAGAGTTCTTGATGCTAACTGTAAACTACCTACCCAGCTATTTCCACCGAACTTACTCGGTGATATTGTGGAGTTTTATCACAGTAAAACAAAAACAAGAATTTTCAATCATTCTCTCAGTGATTCTGTTCCATGTCGCACGAGATATATGAGTGCTTGGGCAGCGGCGATTGATAATTTGACCTGGGAAAATGATATCTTATTTATTGTGGCAGCAGGCAATTTACCCTTAAGTGGTGGAAGAATAGGATATACAAGATTATCTGTCCAAGATCATCTGGCAGCAAATCGGCTATGTCCAGATTATCTTTTAGAAGATTCTTGTAGAATTGCGAACCCGGCCCAAAGTTTTCAAGCCTTAACCGTTGGCTCAGTTTCTCTAGCTTCTTATCATGCACTACCCTATTCTTCAATATCAGAAAAGGATAAACCCTCAGCTTTTTCATGCTCTGGGTTAGGAATTTGGGATACAATTAAACCCGAAGTAGTTGAATATGGTGGGGACTTAGTAAAAGATGAATCTATACCACCTAATATTACTTCACCTAAAGAAGTTTGCCCTGAATTAGTACGATCGACTTTGAATGGTGGACCCGGAGTTGCTGCTGACACGGTGGGAACGTCATTTGCTACGCCAAAAGTCAGCCATATAGCAGCGTGTCTTGCTGCTGAGTTGCCGGATGAGAGTTGCCTTTTATATCGTGCGCTGATAGTACAATCAGCCAGATGGCCAGAGTGGGCAGAAGAAAAACTTGATACTGTTCGTCAAATTGGTTATGGCATTCCAAATATCGATCGCGCTTTAGGTAATTCTCCCAATCGTATCACTTTGATTACCAGAGGGAATCGTCGTATCAAAGCAAAAGAAGCTCATGTTTACCAAGTCAAATTGCCTGAAGGGTTGGGTAGTCAGGGAGAAAACCATGAGATTCTGGTAGAAGTTACTCTATCTTACAAAGCACAACCACGTCGAACTCGTAGAAATCGCAGAAAATATCTTTCTACTTGGCTGGATTGGGATTGTAGCAAAAAGCGAGAAGATCCAGAAAAATTTCGGGCTAGGATTTTCAAAGAGTATGATGCTTCAGATGATGCTGAAAAGGGAGAGGAAGGTTTTAAATGGACTATTGGCAACAGAGCCAAAAACTATGGAAAAATTGAGGGTGTTTCTAGAAGCGCGGGAACTGTTCAAAAGGATTGGACGGTTGTCAAATCATTTGAACTCACAGAAGCATTCTGCATTGCAGTAGTTGGACATGAAGGTTGGAATAACGATCCAGATGCAGAAGCACCATATTCTCTCGTTATTAGCTTTGAAGCATTAGCATCGAATATTCCCATTTACACTACATTTGTTGAGGCTCAAGTCGAAATAGAATTAGAGCAACAGGTGGAAATTAACTCAATATGATGTAGCTAAAGTAGCTAAATGCGATCGCACATATTTTTGTTATATTTAACCAGTATTTCTCCTGACAATTCCGGATAGGGTAAAATTGACTACAGTCTAAATATTTTCAGCAGCGCGAGCGACCGATCAATCCTCAACACCTGACCCTCTCAACAACCAACGCAAGCAGCCATGAAACTTTACCATACTCCCATTTCCCCCAACTCCCGTCGCGTGTGGATCGCCCTGTTAGAAAAAAACCTCGACTTTGAATTGGTAGAAATCCACTTGGACGGCGATAACTTACAGCCTGAATTTGGGGCAATGAATCCTTTTCACCGCATCCCTGTTTTGGTCGATGATGACTTCACTGTGGTCGAGTCTCTAGCAATTCTTGACTATCTAGAAACGAAGTATCCCGAACCGGCAATGCTGCCAAAAGAACCGAAAGATTTGGCAGTTGTGAGGATGGTAGAATTGGTCACGGTTAACGAACTTCTACCGCAAATTTACCCCCTAAGCAGTGAAAAAATGGGACGGGGAACTCCCCAACCGCAGGAAATCGAAAAGGCTAAGGAAAAAGTCAATACTGTGCTGAAATTCTTTGAAGGCTTGCTGGACGATCGCCCTTTTTTCGCTAGCAACAGTGTCACGTTTGCCGAGTGCGTTGCCGGCACCGTCGTGCCCTTGCTATCTTGGGTTGGTGTGTCCCTAGACGGCTATCCTAAAATTCAAGCTTGGTGCGATCGACTGCTTGCCCGCCCCTCATGGCAGCAAACTCAATTCACCGAGGCAGATTTGGCGGCTTTCGCATCTCGAAGACAAAAATTTCTCGCACAATCTGAAGCCTCATGAACGAATCAATTGTGAAGCGATCGCTCTTTTTCCTAGCTGTGTTTACCTGCATCCAAATTCCCATCGCAGCAATGGGGCAGCCCGCCGCCCGATCGAACTACGAAGCAATTAACGCTAAACAGTTCGTTGCCGATCGCAAAATTACCGTCTCCAATCCCAAAGATATCGCAGCAAAACTCTTTAGCAGTGACCAAGAATCTGAAGGCAGAAAAAGCGACCAAATTTCGGTTGAATATCCCACGCGAGAAACAGCGGTAATTGTCCAAACCGTCGTCGGTTTAGCTGACGATTCTGTTGCCGGAATGCGGCACCGCATCGAACTCAGACTCAGGCAAAATAAGTGGGAAATTGTCTGGATTGGCCGACAATCGAAGTGTCAACCAAATCGCGGACACCAAGATTGGGCAAGCGGCCGCTGTCAGTAGAAAGGTCGATCGGCTTTTTGCTTAAATTCATTCATCCCGCGTGCGTTGCGAGGAACCAAGCTAGGACTTGACGCTACTCACGAAAAACACAGGCACAGAAAGATTCGCTACCGCTGCTTCCCGATAGAAATAAGTTATTCATTCGTAAGCCACAGAAGCAGTCTGGGCTCGGCGTTGTTTCCTGCCTGCGCGACAATCTTAAAACTATTTTTGGTGTCGATCGCTCTTTTAGTCAAAAAGAGCGATCGAACTCACAAGTTTACTTGCACATGATCAAATTTCCAGCCGAGATGAATCCGGCCACAGGGGCTGAAATCTCAACCCAATTGCGGTCTTCTCCATTCTTATCTCTCACTAACTGGAAGTTCGGCACAAGCGTTACTTGACCGTTAGCAGCTACGCCACCTTTAACCGCAGCAGTCTTTGAAGGCTCGGTGCGGATAGCTAGACCCCTCGGCGCTACGCGAGGTTCTACTTGGCGGCACAGACTTACGGGACCCGTTGCAGGTGCTGGTGCTGGTGCTGGTGCTGGTGCTGGTGCTGGTGCTGGTGCTGGTGCTGGTGCTGGTGCTGGTGCTGGCGCTGGTGCTGGTGCTGGCGCTGGTGCTGGTGCTGGTGCTGGTGCTGGTGCTGGTGCTGGTGTCGCAGCAGGTGCAGGTGCTGGTGTCGCAGCAGGTGCAGGACTTGGACTCGGTGCTGGTGTCGCAGCAGGTGCCGGTGCTGGTGTCGCTGCCGGTGCTGGTGCCGGTGCCGGTGCTGGACTAGGGGAAGGAGTTTGACTAATTGTGCTGGCTGTCGTGCACGAACCTAAATTAGCCTCGTTGTTGGGGTATCCGCTAGCTACATACCCTTTTACGGGAGCGGTAATTGGAATCCAGAGGCGGCCGTCGGAGGCTTTAACAGAAGTAGCGCCTTGGGACAGCGTTACCTGAGTGTTAAGTGGTACACCGCCAACTCTAGGGGATTTGGGGTCTGGACTCTGGCGAACCGTCAAACCTTCTTTGGGAGTGACTTTGCGGCAACTGTTGCCAGCCTGGGCTATTTGAAAAGTGGCGCTATCTTCAAATGAAGTATTTTCACCATCCTGACGGGCAGTGGATGTTGATGGGGTGGCAACATTTGCCGCATTTGCTTGCAAACTTCCGGCTGCGATCGCGATCGCGCCCAGCAATGCAGCGGGTTTGTTCCAGTAACTCAAGTTTTTCATCCGTTCAACTCCTCATCTGATCAAAACTATTATCTTTATTGCAGGTCAATATAGCAAAAAAATCGATTTGTCTTCCAGGAAAAAGCTCTACATAACATTTTTTATGGCTGTAAGTCAAGTTTTATCTATATAATTTATTTTTTTCTGAGAGTTAAGCCCACACAAATTAAGCTGCTGCGCTTATAAATTGCTCGTTATGGCAGAGCGGGGGAGGGGGACAAGACGAGAGAGGGAAAGCGGGGAGAGTGAGGGAGTGGGAAAGTCAACAGTCAAAAGTTAACTGTTAACTATTTAAATGGGTGAGAGTTTACTAGGAATGCAAGTCCTTTCTTGTCCGTCAAGATCTTGTCAGGTGTTCGTTAAAGCATTTAGCTGCCAGTTGTTGCAGTTGAGTAATATTTTTCTGCATTTCCGGTGAATTCTTGGCAGCTTCGAGAGCGAGATGGTGCTTGAGATGCTCCAAGATTCTGAGTGACAGGCGATTGGTGCGATCGACCCCATCGTCCTAGTCGGGTGCCACAAGCCACATACAGTTCTTCCATCTCGCTGACATAACTCCACTGTCGATCGCACCTTACTTAAAATTGCGGCAAACAGCGCAAATCGCTAGCATTGACCCGATGGGTGGCCTCAATTTGATAAAATCTTCCAAAACGGAAACCCATCGGCTTTAGGCAGGGTTGTGTTTTTGTGGCTAAAGCCGCCGCGCGATCGCCAAGGACAGTTGCTGTAGCTGTTTCCAAACAGTTTTGTTCCTGTGGAGACATTTCCATTAAGGATTCTAGTCGCCGCAACGCCGGCTTGTAGTTCCTCGACTTCAGGTGCCCTTGGTTCTGGTTCTTAAGTAAGGAAGTTGGATGGTTTCTTTATATTTACTCGCTGACGCTTTACTTTGCCTGCTGCGGTTCGAGCGCCTGTCTGTTTAAAGATACAAGGGGCAGGTTGAGCCAACAAAATAGACAACCAGCACAAAACCTCCGAACAAAACCAGCCCGCTAAAATCAGAAACCAAATATTGGTGCAATTTCTGATTTAATTATATTGATATAGCAACCGCACTCGACGTTTAGGACATTTTTTATTGCTGAAACTAATGAGGTAGGTTCCTTCTGAAGGGGAGCATATTAATGAGAGTAAAAATCATTTTTTTTTAGGGCGAGCGGGAAGCTCGCACGCACAAGAAGAGTAAAAGCACAACTGAGATTCTCTCTTCTTCCTTCTCTCCTAGATAGCTCAAGCTTTCTTCCTCCTGCTATACAATGACCAAAGCGTTAAATATTTTTGCAGTGACCAAAACTACTAACAAAAAAGACGGAAAATCCTCTAAATATCCCTTGGACGGTCTATCTTTAGACGATCGCAATCCCGACTTCATTCAGCTTTTGTTGCCAGTCTGGGAATGGCTGTACCGCTACTATTTTCGCGTACAAAGCGACGGCTGGCACCACGTACCAGCGAGCGGAAAAATGCTCGTTGTCGGTTCTCACAACGGGGGAATCGCCGTTCCAGATATGTTTATGTTCCTCTACGAATGGTTCCGCAGGTACGGCACGGAACGCTTGGCATACGGATTGATGCACCCGACGGTTTGGCAAGTTTCTCCTGATATTGCTAGCATGGCGGTTCAGTGTGGTGCGCTCAAGGCGCATCCGAAAATGGCGATCGCAGCTTTGCGAAAAAATGCCCCTGTTCTCGTCTATCCGGGCGGCGCCCAAGATGTTTTTCGCCCCCATCATTTGCGCCATCAAATCTACTTTGCCGGACGCAAGGGATTTATCAAATTAGCATTGCGAGAAGAAGTGCCAATTATACCAATAATATCCCACGGCGCCCACGATACTTTGATAGTTTTGGGAGATTTGTACGAACAAATTAAGCAATTGCATGAATGGGGGATGCCGTGGTTGTTGGGCATCGATCCAGTGGTATTTCCGGTGTATTTGGGATTGCCTTGGGGACTGGGTATTGGGCCTTTGCCGAACCTGCCTTTACCCGTGCAAATTCGGACTCGCGTCTGCAAACCGATTGTATTTGAGAGGTACGGTTCGGAGGCGGCGCGCGATCGCGATTATGTTGATGCTTGTTTCGATCGAGTTACCGCCCAAATGCAAGAACAATTAGATTGTTTGGTGGGCAATTGAGAATGGCACAAGTTCGATTGACCAAAAAACATTCTTACAGCCCACAATCCCCGTAGAAAACTCCCCAACGCTTGGGTTGCGAGTGCGGCCAGGACTGATTTTGGTCAAAATTTTTCTAAGCACATTTTTTGGCCCTAAGCAATGACCGAGGTTATGATTATTATTGGCCGAGTTCGATTGCACTTTTCTCCCACTCGCGACTGTATAATCATAAAGTCAGTTGACTGCCATCTACCGCAAGATAGATTTTGCAATAAACTCGGCGGTAATTCCGTAAAGTTATGTAACATCCAACTTAAAGCAGATACCGTCTCAGATGCTGGATGCACTGTCTTGCCTCCAGAGATTATTGAAAGTCAATAGTGTGCAATGATACAGCAACTAGCAACCGCAAAAGCGATCGCCTTCTTCTTTTCAGATGCAGACGACTTACAAAACTTAAAGATACTTTAACTCAATTTGTGAGCATTTTTATTACAAACTAGCAACAGCAAACTGATTAATCTTGACAAGACCGAACAAAAATCAACGGGTAATCAACCATGAATAAGCAAATTATTTTCGTAGACTCTTCTGTACAAGATTATCAAAGCCTGATCGAAAGGGCCGAGGGCGCTGAAATTTTCATTTAAAATGAAAATTTCAGCGCCCTCGAACAAATTAGTCAAGCCTTGGCTAATCAAAGTGATATTGAAGCAATTCATATCCTCTCTCACGGTAGCCCTGGCAGTCTAAGCCTCGGCTCAGACACCATAAACAATCAAAATCTAACCCAATTTAGCAACGAAATTCAACAGTGGGGGAAAGCGTTAACTAAAAATGCCGATATCCTCCTCTATGGCTGCGAAGTCGCCGCCGGAGAAACCGGATTACAATTCATCGAAAATTTGCATCTATTAACGGGCGCAAATATCGCAGCCTCTAATAACAAAACTGGGAATAAAGCATTAGGCGGAGACTGGGAATTAGAAGTAAAACTAGGGGAAATAGAAATCCAATCCCTTAACGTTCCCAATTATACCAATTTTACATGAAGTTGCATAGAATAAAGATAATGTTGAGAGGTGATGAGTTATGGCACGTCAACTGATG
>NZ_JAUBRN010000011.1:0-5065 GCF_036701875.1 Microcoleus sp. MON1_C5
CATGGCTCAAGCTCAACGTCTTGCTGGCTTTAATTTTAACATCCTCAAAGACTTGTTTAGAATGAAATAGCCCTGGAAGTTATGTCTGTTGTTGGGGATTAGGGTGAAGCGATCGCTTATTATCAACAAGCGATCGAACTTCCAGCACCAATCTAGAACTCACCGCCTCATCGCTACTAAAGCAAAGCACGGCCCGTGAGGAGTGTGAGGCTGATCGAAGTTGATGCGGATGTCGGTTAACCCAAAATAGGTCAAACATGACATTATATCTTCACGGCTCATCCAGTTACTAAATCGACTGCTGCCGCCGCAGAAACCAGTAGCTTTTACTTCACCTTTGTATTCTCCATATTCCTGACGGTAAAGCATATGTTTAAAGCCTTGATACTCAGCAGCAGTCTTCTCGGCAAACCTTGCGGAAAGGGAAGGAGTGCTGCGGACTATATTCTCGTCATAGTAGTGAGTCCATATAAAAACTCGGTCTGAAACTTTAGCAATCAAGCCGATCAGCTCAGCAGGGTTTGTCATGTGGTAGAGTATGCCGCTGGCGAAGCAAGTATCAAACTTGCCCGGATTTAACCGCAGATATTCTACACAATCACCGCAAAGAAAGTGAGCATTGCGAAGTCCTACAGCTTCTTTAACAATTAGGCATTTTAGATAAGCGCGAGTGCTGGCCTCAACTGCCGTAATCGATGCTGCTCCCATTTTCTCCAGCATATAGGTATGTCCCGCTTCCAGCGGGCCGAGTTCGAGGATTGTTTGACCTGTAACTCCCCCTAATTGCTCAATAGCCCAAGTGATGCGAGCATCTTCAAACAGTCCGCTTTGTCCTGCATTTAGTAATGACAAATCGCCTGGCAACTTAGATGCCCATTCACCTTGAAAAATATCCAGTGTATTCTGTACGCTAGGGGCGGACTTAACATAATAATCTAGGATTTCCATTGTTCTAAAAAATGAGAAGAGTGAATATATTCAACGCTCAGACTTGCAAAGGGCAACTTCTAAGTCTGCAAATCTATTACATAGTCCACACCCGGTTGTTGAACATAATCCAATCCAAGTGTTCCTGGTTTTTTGTTGCCACCACAGCCTATATCCAGTTTAAGATATTGCACAAGCTACTCCTTTGTTCTTTTTCTGAGAATACAAATAAGTTCTCCAAAATTTTCTTGGAAAAGTTGAATATCAAAACTAAAAAATAGATTTTTTTGACAGTAGCCGAGAAATTCTGGGAAAGTCTCCGCCGTCCAGACGTGAAAATGAATGCTGTAATCTATGTCAAGTAAATACTGCATCCGCTCAGCCACCTGTGCTTCAGGAAATTTGTCAACGAGCCTGACATACTCTTCATAATGAGGCACTCTTGACCATTCCGGCCCTTCTTTGTAGTCCCGAATTAGGTGGTCGAGGGAAGTCAGGGGCCGATCGCGATCGAATGTATAACGTTTGTCCGGCACACCCATGTACACAATTCCTTCGGGTTTGACAACTCTCAAAAAGTTTACCAAAGCGCCGATCGGGTTTTGACAGTGTTCTATCATGTGATTGGCAATGACAAAATCCCAGGAGTTATCTTGTATGGATGAAAGAGTTTCACCGTCATCTATGATATCAACATCTGCGAGATTGACCTCAGCTAGTTCTGGGTACTGTTGCCTTAATTCTTCTACCGACATCCGATCTATGTAATGAACTTTAACGCCTGCTGGAACTTCGAGGGGAGCATTGAGCGGGCCCACCTCAATTCCCTCACCTTTTAAGTATTGAGAAGCTATTTCTCTTCTTTTTGCGTACAGATCCATAATTTATTGTCTTGTTTTGCGATTTGGGATTTGACTCCTCAGTACAGGGTGGAGCCCGATCGACCTTTCTAGTTTACCCGATCGCACGTGTTGGTGGATCGCTTGAGTGCGATCGTCTTCGTGTGTTGATTTTTCGGGTAATATCTATTGTTAAGCTCGATGGCTTAGGGCTTGGGGGTGATCGCCTGTCTATAATACCTGGTGCCTGCGGGAACATCCTCAGAGGGCTGAAGTCTGATATCCTTGGGAAAGCAACGGCTTGAGTTCATTGGGAGTTGATTGGGGGCGATCGGGCAAAAATTACCCTCATTTGTGGTAAGCTTCTGAGAAACCATTTTTAGGAGTAGGTTGTCCTAGAGCGACTGGTTCACGTAGTGTACTTGTATACCTATTTAACAAAAATGTTAGTAATATGCAACGGAATGGCTAGATCGGGTTCAACACTTCAATACAATATTTGTCGCAGCCTTGTAGAAAAACTAGATATCGGCAAAGGAGAAGGTTTTTTCGAGGGAAATCACCTATTTAATTTGCAAGAGCAATTCTTAGAGTGGGGTAAAGACGATTTATTTCATGTCATTAAAATCCATGATTTTTATCCAAAAGCAGTCGAAATGAGCTTAAAGGGCTGTGTAAAAATTTGTTACATTTACAGAGATATTAGAGATGTAGCTGCAAGCCTGAAGAAAAAAGACAAGGTTAAGGGGAAGGCTCTGATCACAAGTCTTGACGCTGCAATTGAAGTATATTATAAGCTCAAAAATGTACCCAATATTTTAATACACAAATATGAAAGTATTGTTATAGATATAGCTAAAGCAATAAGGGAAGTAGTTTTATTTCTAGGCATCAAATCCAGTGAAGATACAATAGAATGGGTGAATAAAGAATGCTCGGTTGAGAATGCTAAAAAAGTAATATTAAGTTTGGCGGGTGGCCTTCAAAATACTCAACTCAATCCCTCAAGGCAACAGTTGTACGATTCAAAGACTTTATTACACCACAACCACATTTCAAAGAACTCCGGAGCTATAGGTGTTTGGAGGTTTGACCTGGAACAAGAAGAAATTAACTGGATAACAGAGCGTTACAAATCATGGCTGGTTGAGGTAAAATATTTATTAGATAGTAATTTTTGTAATTTTAATCTGAATCATCATAAGCAAGGAGGCTCTGGAATGCGCGTTGAAGCTTGTTGTCAAAGAATTTTAAGCTATGTTCTTCCTTTGGTAGACGAAAAGCGAGAAGGCATTTGTATAGATGTTGGGGTGGGAACATTTGCATTTTACTGCGAGATGTTTTCTATGCTGGGATTTAAAACTATCGCCGTTGAACCCCTCCCTGTGGAGGGACTCCGGGTTTTGTGCGAATATGACGGCATCACTTTGATAGAAGCCTGTCTATCAGATGTCAACGGCACTAAGACTATTCATTTAGGAAATGTGGCTGCTGGATTGGATAGTAATTATGCTTCTCTTGAGTCGGACTGGTTTGGTGTTTCTACAGAAACACGAGAAGTACAATCATTGACCTTATCTAAATTACTGTTAAACATAAATGCTCAAAAAGTAACTTGTTTAAAGCTAGACATAGAAGGTGCGGAGTCTACCATTATTACTAAATTGGGGGAATTACCCAAAGCTTGGCTGCCAAGCGTAGTTATGTTTGAATATGGGGGTGGCGACTCTAAGGAAAAAGGTCAATATGGTTGGTCGCCCAAGTATGTGAGCGCTACTATGGAGTGTATCAGAGCATTGAAGGAGTGCGGATACAATTGCAGCATTATGATAGATAATGCGCTTGATACAGAAGCAAGAATATTTGAGTTGCAGTCGTCCAGTTTAGAACCAGATTCTATATTTTATCCGAACGGTGGCTATGGAAACATTATTGCTTTTCGTGATTTTAATATAGCCCAAGATGAAGTTGCAAAACTTTGCGCTCCCTATTATCAAACAAGCCCCCCAAGCGATGGTTCAGGAGGCAATAAAAATGTAACAACAATATCAGCAACAGAAGAATTGGATCTCTATAAGTTTCAGTTGCACCAGACTAGAGAGGAGTTGGAACAGTGTAAGGCTCTGCTGGAACAAATTCAGGGGGAAGCGCAACAGTATCAAAGTCAACTGCACACTACTCAGGAGGAATTGCAACAGTATCAAAGTCAACTGCACACTACTCAGCCGATAGTGGAAGAGTTCCAACATCAAATGCAACAAGCTGAGACACTGTTGCAAGAGTATCAAGATCAACTGGGCTCCACGCAGGCAGTATTGGAACAATCTCAGTCACAACTGCACTCCACTGAGGCAGTATTGGAACAATCTCAGTCGCAACTAAACGCAACTGAGAGAGAATTAGCACAGAAGAATTCTCAACTGCATCAGACTCAGTGGGAATTGGAGCGATTGCGGTTTCAAACGCAGACAACTCAAGCAGAATTAGCAAATAGCAAATCTCAATTAAATGGCAATCAGCAGGAACTAGAGCTGGCGAACTCTCAATTAGTGCAAGTTCAGGCTCAACTGCACCGGAGTCAGTGGGAATTAAAGCGATCGCATTCTCATCTCCATCAAGTTCAGGCAGAATTAGAACACTCCCAAGCTCAACAGCATCAGACAGAGGGAGTATTGCAGCAGTCGCAGTCTAAAACACATCAACTTGAATGGGAATTGAAACGATCGCACTCTCAACTCTATCAAGTTCAAGAGGAATCACAACATTATCAGTCTCAGCTCCATCAAGTTCAAGAGGAATCACAACATTATCAGTCTCAGCTCCATCAAGTTCAAGAGGAATCACAACATTATCAGTCTCAGCTCCTTCAAGTTGAAGAGGAATCACAACAGTATCAGTCTCAGCTCCTTCAAGTTCAGGCAGAATTAGAACACTCCCAAACTCAACAGCACCAAACAGAGGAAGTATTGCAGCAGTCGCAGTCTCAAACACATAAACTTGAAATGCAATTGAAACGATCGCAGTCTCAGCTCCATCAAGTTCAAGAGGAATCACAGCAGTATCAATCTCAGCTCCATCAAGTTCAAGAGGAATCACAGCAGTATCAATCTCAGCTCCATCAAGTTCAAGAGGAATCACAGCAGTATCAATCTCAGCTCCATCAAGTTCAAGAGGAATCACAGCAGTATCAATCTCAGCTCCATCAAGTTCAAGAGAAATCACAGCAGTATCAATCTCAGCTCCATCAAGTTCAAGAGGAATCACAGCAGTATCAATCTCAGCTCCATCAAGTTCAAGAG